>REDV01000062.1 GCA_007695365.1 Cryomorphaceae bacterium
TGGTACCTCCACCAATCTCAGCAATCTTCCACTCGTAGTCGAGTATTGACAATGCAGACATGGTTTGCGGTGAAGCACCGATGATGTCTTCCAGCTGGAATCCACTTTGGTTACAGGCATACAGCGGGTTGCTGGGGTTGTCTTGCACCTGTGCAACAGGGAAGGACTGAACGCCGATGAGGAAGTTACCTGTACCATCCAGAATGGTCGCTCCTGAGGCTGTACGTACACGCAAGATATAATCGCCAGCAGGGAGATCCAGCGCGATTGCAGGGAAAACGGCAACGCCACCCAAACACCCATCGCAGGCTGATCCTACGTCATTCAGTGCGGTACCTGCACAAAGTCCATCCCAGGATGTGTCACAGCAGAAAGGATCCAGCGCACAAACGGCTGCCTCACAGGTGGGGTCAGACGGAAATCCGGGGTTACCAGTACCTTGTGAAACTCCGCAATCGGTGCTTGGGTCTGGTGCAAAACACTCTACCAATGAACCACTACAGCCATCCCAAAGCTCAACAATGGCTCCGGAAAACCCGCCAAATGCATTCAGGTTGATGATATAGTGGTTGGTGGTAGCGGCATTAAAGCTGTAGAATACGTCTGCTCCACTGGTGCCTGAGCATGCTGGCAAACCTGAGCCAAAGGCACCGGTTAAAGTACCCAAGGTATTGCTGGTAGCTGGCCACGCAGCAACACTCAGTGTTTGGGCACTTGTACAATCATCGTTGGCAGGAGGAAGTACACAGCTTCCATCATCAATGGTAGCGGTTGGATCCCAGTTCACCGCATTGCTGTCGGTACATCCACATACATCGCCGGCAGCCGCAAAGAAGGTTTGATCACAAGCGCTGTCCCAGTCGTGGAGCACACTGATCTGTACATCCTCACCGATGGTAAAAGTGCCAATCACAATACCTGTTGTGCCTCCGGTAAACGAGCCAATAAAAGTAAATTGTGGAGCAAGACAGCCATCACACGCAGGCTCTGTTTCTGCAGAAGAAGCACATATACTATCCCACGCGCTGTCACAGCAGAAAGGATCATCTGCGCAAATGGCCGATTCACATGCGGGATCATTTGGGAAACCTGCAGAGCTCTGCCCCTCATTGCAAGCAGGAAGCCCCACAATCACATCATAGAATTGTGCATTGCCATCGGTTCCGATATCAAGCGCGAGTGTGAATACTCCGTTTTCACAATCGACAACGGAACTGGTTGCCAGCGCTGGGGCTGAGCACTGTGCTGCTGTGCATTCCTGGATTCCACATTGAATGGCTGCCATACTTGCACAAGAAACATCCCACTGATTTTCGCAGCAAAACACATCATTTGAGCAGACTTCAAACTCACAATCCGGGTATTGCGGACACCCGGGGCCAGACAGCGGATCATCGCAACAGCTTGTCGATACAAGGAAGCAACTGGTACACTGTAAAATGGTTTCGCGGCAAAGCGACTCCATACCGCAATCAGAGTCTGTGCTCAAATGCAGCTTGATGGTACCACTGAAATCTGCTGTCCAGATAATTGGCGTTGTGCCTTCTACCAAAATATTGTCATCTTCATCAGATAACACCAACCAGTCTGTACCGGTGGATGAACTGAATTGATAGGTCTCTCCGGAAACAACAGCTGTAATCGTATTGTACTCACCGGGAAATATGCAATTTGTGATTTCCAGCGGGGCATCATCAGTTGGAGCAACTGCATCTCCAAAGGCCGTGTTGTGAATACAGCCATCCGGTGTTGGACAGGAGGTGCAGGCCACAGTAGTTGTGCGACACAATCCCTCGGTTCCGCAATTGGCATTTGTACTGATATGTAACCGCACTGTACCACTATAAGTTGCCGTCCAGCTGATTGGTGTGGTTCCCTCTGTCAGCAGGTTATTTGCTTCGTCGGTCAGCAACAGCCAATCGGTGCTGACGGACGAGGTAAACTCATAGGTTTGTCCGGCAACAATATCATCGACTGTATTGTAATTTCCGGCAAATACACAGGTACTGATGTTCACCGGGAATGAATTGGTAGGTGCGGACACATTTCCAATATTAATCGAGTGCACACAACTTGCAAAAGCAAGGCATGTTGTACACTGAATGGTGATCTCCCGGCAATCAGTGTCGACACCGCATTCGGCATCTGTACTTAAATGCAACCTAACTGTGCCATTGAAAGTTGCCATCCAGGTGAGAGGTGTTGTGCCTTCTGCGAGCACATTGTTGGCATCGTCTGTTAAAACAAACCAATCGGTGGCGATGGAAGATGAGAAAATGTATGTCTTGTCGAGCGATACACCAAGCACGGTGAGGTAATTTTCGGGAAACACACAGTCGGGAACTAAAAAAGGTGTAGTATCGGCAGGCGCGAAAACAGATTCCTGTTCGTTTGGATGCAGGCAAGGTGGGCTATCACAGGAAGTACATGTAATTGTGGGTTGACGACAGCCTCCGCCGGTGTTACAATCGGAATCTTCGCTGATGTGCAGATGCACCGTACCGTTAAAAGTGGCTGTCCAGTTGATTGGAGTGGTTCCTTCTAACAGCACATTGTCTTCATCATCGGTAAGTACCAACCAATCGGTGGTTATGGATGAGGCAAATTCGTAGCTTTCACCAGAAACCACGCTATTGATTTCGATGTATCCACCAGTGTTTGCGCAAGTGGCAGCTACTACCGGAACATCATCGGTGGGTGCTGTGGCAAATCCGTTTACCAGCGAATATATACATGGCGCAGGCGGTGACTCAGAACCCTCGAATTTAACGAGGAAGGCATCGTTTAACCCTCCCCCAAACACATTCTGATGCCCGCCAGAAGCAATACCTGAAGTTGCCGGGGTATTGCCCACCAGGTAAACATTGTCTTCAGAATCAACAGAACACGAATGTCCAAAATCCCAATCTTCACCACCGTAATAGGTTGCCCAGTCCAGAACACCCGAATTGGTGAATTTGACCAAAATGCCATCATATCCACCATTATTGGAATTTTGAAATCCACCAAAAGCGATGTCGGTATTCGAGCTACTCCAACCTGAGAAATATATGTTTCCAAGACCATCAATAGCGCAACTACTTGCCTGATCGTCTCCACTTCCTCCGTAATAAGTAGCCCATTGGCGAACACCCATAGGGTCAAACTTCACTAATAGCGCGTCCCAGCTACCATTATTCACATTTTGATGTCCGCCGCTGGCCAGACCAGAGAACGTGGTTGAAGCTCCGGCCATAAAAACGTTTTGGTCGTTGTCGATTGCCACGTTAACACCTCTGTCCGTGCCTACTCCGCCGTAATACGTACCCCATTGCCGAGCACCTGATGCACTGAACTTTACCAAAAAGGCGTCCTCTGAGCCACCGCCATATGTATTCTGGTGTCCTCCATCTGAAATGGCAGAAGTTGACCCTGTGAATCCGGTCAAGTACACATTCCCCAATGCATCTGTACCACAGCCCATCCCTTGCTCCTCTCCACTTCCACCGTAGTATGTACCCCACTGCCGAACGCCCATAGCGTTGAATTTCACAAGAAATGCGTCTGTGGCACCGCCAAAAGAATTCTGATGACCGCCGGAAGCAATATTATCCGCGGAATTGGTCTCACCAGTCATGTACACACTGCCATCATTGGCTACCGCACAACCCACAGCAAAATCTTGCCCGGTTCCCCCATAATAAGTGGCCCATTGTAAAATTCCGGCTGAATTGAATTTAACCAACATTGCGTCAGCGTCACCGCCCAATGTGTTTTGATGACCACCGGATGCAATATTGTCAGAAGAATAAGTCCATCCTGCCACATAAACATTGTTATTGCCATCTGTAGCGCATTCCCAAACTCCATCGTCATTACTTCCACCGTAATAAGTGCCCCAGAGGCGTACGCCAGAAGAATTAAACTTTACCAAAAAGGCTGATTCAAAACCACCGATTGTTTCCTGATGACCTCCTGAGGCAATATTGTTGGAAGATGAGGTTCTTCCGGAGAGATATACATTGTCTTCGTTATCTACATCTGTAGCATATCCATTTTCAAAGCCGCCTCCCCCGTAATACGTGGCCCAAATCCTTGCGGGGTCTATCGTAAGGGTTTCATTGGGATTGTATTCCCCCAATTCGAATCGCACAATGTCCTCGTCGAGTATAAAATGAGTGGGGACTTCCCGCCCCTGCTGAAAACTTACAGGTGCCAGTTCTGTGAAACTGCCCAGCCGATTGCCGTGAATAAGGTTGCCCTCGTCATCGAGGTACAATTCTTCGTGATGGCTAAACTTCAGCTTAATCTGGTTTGGATCGGCCCCGGGGTGCACGATAAAGTCGTACTTCATCCCGCTTTCGCCGGTATACACCACCCAGTCGATACCCGGATACACATCGTGATAAGTGACCTGCTCAAAGTGGTGTACCTCCAATGCACCGGCATTGTAGTAATTAAAGTAGTCGGTGCTTTTGCCCTCTGTACTGATGGTGGCATTTGGGCTGGCACCTTCCAGCATCATATCCATGCGAAAGGTTTCTGTGCGTACCTGCTCATTCAGTTCCTTTATTTTCCTTGCAAAACCGTGTGTTTCGCCCCCGCGATTAGCCTGCAATTCAGCATATCCTTCGGGGTAATGTATCTGCTGAAACTGCCAGGCTATTCCGCCCTCCCCGAGCAGAAATATTTGGGTTGAGCCTCGATCCAGCATATAATTCACATAAGGTGCAGACTGGCCTTCCATGTCGAGCACCTGACCTTTGTTCTGAATAAAGTTGGTTGCATTGGGCGCGTTATCCGCCCATTGATTGGCATTTAATTCGTCAGAACTGAACTCTGAACTTTCAGACATCTTCGTTGAGGTAGTTTTGGCTGTTGTTGTACAGACCGAACCCGACAATACCAAAATACTGAACAACAGACCGGTAACTGCCGCTAACCTTATACAAAATACTTTCATTTTGATTGGTTTTAGTTTGAATGATTTTATTCACTGCAAGGTATGAGGCATGTTTCGCAGAGCCTTTACCAATTACAAAGTGAAACCCCTCAAATACCAATTGAGGCAAACTGAATCGTTTCCAATGTGTAGATTTGAAATCATGTAACCATTAAATAAGGTATAATACAAATCAATTCCATTTCAAGAAGAAGTCAACATTTATTACTCCACAGGCGCTCAAGCGACAATGACCAACAAAATCGTGAACTTGCATAAGCTGTCTTGTTACAGGTTAATCATCATGTATTTGACCTGTACAGCCCTTGTTTTGTACAGCTCTGGCGGTGGCTTTGCGCAGCGATATATGGAGTTTGAGCACCTCAGCTTTCAACAGGGTGTAGGATCTAACTGGATTTTTGACATTGCCGAAGACAACAAAGGGTTTGTGTGGTTTGCCGGATTTTCGGGACTCACCCGACATGATGGGCTCTTAAACAAACACTATACCCATCTTCCTTACGATTCATTGAGTCTGTCGAGCAACCATGTTTACAGATTGATGCCACTTGATGACGGCAGAATTATCTGCTCAACTATTGGTGGAGGGTTGAGCATTTACAATCCCACTCACGACAATTTCGAGCGCATTACACCCAATGCGCACCCCAACCTGCCTACCACATTTTTCACCACTGGTATTCGCCACCGCAACAACGACTTCCTTTATCTTGCAGGAAGACCACGAAGTATTCTCCGTTTCAACCCGCTTGACAGTTTACCTGACTTTAAAGAATTTCCGCTTGAAGCAGAAACTGAAAATGGGTATTTCAGGGAAAACAAAGCACGTAAGATTTTCGCCGATTTGCGCGATTCCCTGAAATACTGGATTGTAGGAAATTTCAGAATTTACAGTTTTGATGCGGGAAGCAATGTGCTGCAACTCGAAATGGAATTTGAGCAACTGGTAAATTCGAGCATTCACCATGAGTTGATTCTTTGCGTTTTGCCAATTGATGAGGATCACTTGCTGCTTAAACTGGACAAGCACGATTTCCACCGATACAATCTACGCACCAAGGAGATGGAGTTTCTTGCCGAAGATCCGGTAACACCCCCGGCCATAGCTGTTTCTATTTGCCCGTCGGCCAAAGGAGGCTATTGGATAGGTGGAAGCAACGGGCAGTTGTTTTTTGCTCAACCCGATTTTGATGAAATTACAGAAATTCACATTGAAAAAGCTGACATCAACCGATCCCATATTGAATGCATTTACGAAACGCATCATGGAGAATTGTATATCGGTACCAACGGTGCGGGTGTGCTGAAATACCACCCATCCAGCAATCGTTTTCGGGTTATCAGGCCTGAATTGGCAGTTGATATTGAAAACTCCACATCATTGAACGGGGCACCAGAGTTCATTTTCATCAGGGGAATGCTTCATCCGAAACTTCCGTTATACTACACCAACTCTTATAATTGGCCGGGGAAGCTGTTTTTGTTCGATCTGCTCACGGAGCGCATGACGTTCTTGAACACTACTTCAGATGTGGGGTCCATTGAACACGGGAATTTTGTACGCGGACCAAACAACCAGGTAGTGACCCACAACGGTGCCGAATTGTTTGAAACCGATGACAGCGGAAAAAATTTATTACCATTCAACTGGACCAATTACGGTGGAATCCCTCCTGAACTGCCCAACGATATTCGACAAATTAAATTTGCTGATGATGGCAGGCTCTTTATTGCCGGAAGAAACTTTGTTCATCTTATCAAACCAGACACTCAACATGCGAAATCAATAACCAAAGAATCCGATTTGTTCACCGAAATTTTTGCAGACATATTGTTTGAACAAAGCCGCGTCATATTGCTCATACAAGAAGCGGTTTTTGATTGGGACATCGACAACAACGAACTGATTGAATTACAATTTACCGGTGACTTCTCGCCGGAAATAAAGGCGATGCGCGGCTACTCGGAGACAAGCCACGGAACCTTTATCACTTCAGCGCTTCACGGTGTAATTCATGTTGAACGAAAATCGGATAACTTGCACGTGTTGCGCATATATTCTCAACCACAGGATATTGTGTCAAACAATATCTACACCTCCCAAATGGATTCCGAAGGATACATCTGGCTTTCTACAGATCTTGGTTTCGAGCGCTTCGATCCTGAAGGAAAGAGCCGGGCGCGTTTCGGTTACCGGCAAAATCTACCGCGATTGTATCGCGACAATCCGTTTTTCATCAATGACTCGGGAATGTTTGCCTCACACGGCTACCGCGACCTCGTTTACGGTAGAATCGAAGAATTACTTCACATCGACACCACGGGCAACCTTATTATTCACACTTTTGAAGCCGACGGCAAAAATGTCCTGGCTCAGGATTTACAGTTCAATAATGGAATTTCGCTGCAGCACAAACAGAATAATCTGATCATCGGCTGGAGTCATACCCAAAGTTCTTCATCCGATTTTTACCTGTCGGAATATATGCTTCGTGGATTCGATGTGGCCTATCAATCGGCCGATAACGAATACCGCGCCTACTACACGAATGTGCCACCGGGCGATTACCATTTTGAAATCAGCATCCGGTCGGCAATGGATGGCAGCGAGATTCATCACCTGAGTATGCCGGTTTCCATCGCTCCGCCATGGTGGGATACCGCAATTTTTAAACTGATGGTGGCTTTGGTTTTACTGCTGGTTGTATTCGGGTTTTTCAGGTTGCGGCTCAATGCGGTAAGGAAGGAACAAGCATTGGTTTCATCTTATAACCAGCAACTGGCAGAAATGGAAATGCAATTCCTTCGCGCTCAGATGAACCCTCATTTTATGTTCAACAGCTTGAATTCCATCAAGCATTTCATCCTGCTAAACAAGAAAGAAGAAGCTGTAGGGTATCTCACCAAGTTTGCACAACTTATCCGCTCCATTCTGCAATTTTCCAACCTGCCATTTATCACCCTGCGCGAGGAGCTTGCAACGCTCAAAACCTACGTTGAACTTGAGCAGGCGCGCTTTTCCGGGGGATTCGATTTTGAAATCAGTTCAGAAGCCGAATTGGATACAGACCAAATTGTGATACAACCGCTTATCCTTCAACCCTACGTTGAAAATGCCATTTGGCATGGGTTGATGCACAAAGAAAGCAATCGAAAACTGAACATTGTTTTATCGAAGGTAGAATCATTTTTGGTCTGCGAAATCATAGACAACGGTATTGGAAGAGAAAAATCAAAAAGTATCAGAAGCGATATCAGCACCAGAAAATCGATGGGTTTACCCATCTCTGAAAAGCGCATGAAATCTCAGGATGCAGAATCGAGCGTAGAGATTACCGACATATATGATGATGATGGTAAGGCGGCAGGCACCAAGGTCACCCTCCGTCTTCCATTCAAATACCGAAATGATTAACCCCTCATGGTCATGGAAAAACTTCGCACCATATTGATTGATGATGAAAAAACAAGCACCGAGGTATTCACCCTGGAATTGGGAATGTACTGCCCGCGCATTGAGGTAGTAGCGTCTTGCAACAGCGCGAAAGAGGGCCTCGAAAAAATTCGTGAACTAAAACCCGACCTGGTATTTCTTGATATTGAAATGCCGTGGATGAATGGTTTTGAATTGCTGCAAAGTCTCGATAAAATAGATTTTGAAGTAATCTTCGTTACTGCTTACGATGAATTTGCCATAAAGGCTTTTCGCTACAGCGCAGCCGATTACCTGCTCAAGCCGGTCAACAAAGAAGATCTTATTGCCGCGGTTGACGAAGTTTGGCAAAGGGTTGAGCGACGTGAAAAAAGTGATCAACTTGAAGTGCTTTTTTCAAATCTCAATTTTCTGCGCCACAACATTGCTAAAATTGCCCTCCCTACTTCCGACGGTGTGGAGTTTGTAAAAATTGAGGACATCCTTTACTGCGCTGCAGACGGGAGTTACACAACAGTCTATTTGGCCGATGGTCAAAAAATTTTACAATCCAAAACTCTAAAGCAGGTGACGCAAATGCTTGAAGATTGCAACTTTCTGAGGATTCACCAGAGCTACCTCATTAACCCTGCGCATTTGAAACGATACATCCGTGGCCAGGGAGGGATGGTCATGCTTGATAATGGCACCGAGCTACCCGTTTCAAGAAGCCAAAAAGACGAACTGGTAAGGCGCCTCAGCAGGAATGGCAAATAACCAGCAGCCCTGCCGAAGATAACGCAAAACCCCCGACGATCACTCGCCGGGGGTTTCTTTATTTGTTTCAACAAACGCTGACAGATCCTCTCCGGACGCTGTCAGGTTTGTGGATTACATCACAATCAGTCGCTCAGTGGCAAAGCGCTCACCATCCACAACGATGTGAACCATGTACATTCCTGTAGCGAGGTTCTTGTTGAAGTGAATCAGTCGGCTTACGCTGTCGCCCACGTGGCCAAATCCTTCATTCTGGATCAACTGTCCGTTGATGTCGTAAATC
>REDV01000063.1 GCA_007695365.1 Cryomorphaceae bacterium
GAAAAAGTACCCGGAGCGGGAATCGAACCCGCACGGCCGCAATGGCCACAGGATTGTAGGCTTACGTCTCACAGCAAACGACTGAAAAAATATAAAAGAACACTACAGTCAAATAAGTTCTGTGAAAATTGTTTGACCTGCCTCTATACAACACATCTTACAACGAGATTTGCGCATGGTTTCTTGATGACCGTTGCCGGTCAAGAAGCGAATACAGACATTTAGGCGGGCTAATATCATGTTCCATCGAACTTATCCTTAGTTTTAACCGAGATATCAGTACATTTGCAAAAGAACAAAACGCAGCACTATGGACAAATCAGCTAAAACACTAGAAGCGGTAAGGAATATTGCTATGAAGAAGGCATACTTGCCAAAAGAAATTAAGAAGTATGTTGTCAAATCAAAGAGTGGCGGTAGTCTGACGATTAAGGTGTCAAAAAAGTAATGTCTTTGTCTTTTTACCAAGAACTTGACTATTCTAGAGCACTAGCAGAACCCGAGTCGGATTTAGAGCCAGAATACTACCGCAGCCAGTTTAGTCGAGACTATGCGCGCATATTGCATTCTCCTTCCTTCAGGAGATTACAAGGGAAAACGCAATTATTTCCTGGAATAGAAAATGATTTCTTCAGAAACCGTCTCACACATTCGCTTGAAGTGGCTCAGATTGCGCGAGCGATAACACGACGAATTAATGCGACCTGTAATGTAGGAGTGGATAACACAGGCGAAAAGAAAACTGCACACAAACAGCTTGACATAGATGAAGATTTAGTGTGTTTAGCTGCGTTAGCGCACGACCTCGGGCATCCACCTTTTGGTCATCAGGGCGAAGAAATCTTAGATGAACTGATGGTTGATTACGGAGGCTTTGAGGGGAATGCCCAAACGTTTAGAATATTATCCGTACTGGAAAAGAAGGTCTCTACGGACATAGGACCATCAGTCGACGAAGACCAGAGAATAGGATTGAACCTATGCGCACGGACATTGGCGTCCGTATTGAAATATGACAAGGACATCCCTTTTGACACTCGCTCCAGATTGAAGAGAATGAAGGAGGAAAATGCGAAAAAACGTGCATTAAAAAAAAATATTAGACCTTATAAGGGTTACTATCAATGTGATGCGCGGAGAGTAAATGAAATTAAAGACAAAGTGGACCCATATGGGGTGGCTAAGCCGGGAAAGTTCAAGACAATTGAATGTCAGATAATGGACATTGCAGATGACATAGCATACAGCACATTTGATCTAGAAGACGCATTGAAGGCTAAATTCATAAGCCCGTTAGATTTCCTTTTCCCAAAAGAAGAAATTCGAGAGAAGATAAGAAAAAAAGTGAACGAAGCCTTGGTAAAAGATGGTAGGAGAGGTGATTTGAGTGAAAGAGAAATTCATGAAAAACTCCCAGAATTGTTTGTGCCATTGATGCTACCGCAAGAGCCGTTCGATGAATTAACACAAATTTCTGACGGAACGGAGATGAAAAAAATCTTCAAATATCTTTTTGAAACGTTGTACATCGGTGCCCAAGAAGTGCAAAACAATGGATATCACAGAATGTCTGCAACTTCGGGCTGGATAGGCCGGGCCATCCGTTCAATTGAGTTTGAACCTAATGAAGAAAACTTGGCTCTTTCAACTGTCCGGTTGAGTAGAGACATGCGCATAAAGGTCGAAATATTGAAGCAGTTTACATTTCTCTGGCTGATAGACTCTCCTCGATTAAAAATAGCTGAGTACAGAGGAAAAGAAATTGTGAAAACCATATTTGAATCATTAGAAAAGAAAGGAGTCGGTGAGAAACTACTACCTGCTGACGTTCAAGAAGTGTTATCAAAGATGAAAGAGAAACCCAGTCAACAAAGGGTAATATGTGACTATGTTGCCTCAATGACCGACAGGTACGCTATTGAATTCTATGCACGTCTAAAGTCTGAAAGGCCGGAGACAATTTTCAAACCTTTCTGATAATATTACATTATTGGGCGGGGCACAAAACCAACAACCAAAAAGTCCACTCGTTTATTCGAAAATCCAAAAAGTACCCGGAGCGGGAATCGAACCCGCACGGCCGCAATGGCCACAGGATTTTAAGTCCTGCGTGTCTACCTATTCCACCATCCGGGCAAGAAAGGCGGCCAAAGGTAATATTTTCGGTGTAAAACCATCGGCCGTCGTTGTGCCATTGATGAGACGTTCGCGTTCAAAACTGGTGCGCTCGATAAATAACGAAATGGCAATCTGAGCCTCCCTTGCCCTATGCAAATGTCGGGATGCGCTGTCTGAGGCAAGGCAGACGGTTTAAAAGACTTTAGCGCAAAAAGCGTGAAGCAGGCCCGCCAACTGCAGGCTGCTTCGGCACCTTTCACAGAGATTCTAAATGCGTTTACCAGGGAACCATCGCGCCAGCTCCATCTCCGTGCAACACGGCCAAAAATAACTACCTTCGCAGCCTTAATTCAGCTTCGTGACAAACACCGTACAACTGCACGACCGCACTTTTGCCATTCACATTTCGGACGATGCGATTGAAAAGGCAGTGCGCGAAGTAGCCGCAACCATCAACCGCGACCTCGAAGGATTGAACCCTCTTTTTGTGGGAGTGCTCAACGGCGCATTCATGTTTTTGGGCGACTTGCTCAAGCATGTTCACATTCCGTGTGAAGTGTCGTTTGTAAAGGTGGCCTCCTACGAAGGAACCAGCAGCACCGGTCAGGTGAAGCAACTGGTGGGGCTGAACGAGAATATCAAGGATCGCACAGTGGTGATAGTGGAAGACATTGTTGACACCGGCAACACCATTGAACACCTTGTGGAAAGTCTCAAAACACAGCGTCCGGCCAGTATTCACATATGCACCTTGCTGTTTAAGCCAAAGGCATACACCCGCAACATTCCCATTGAATATGCAGCCCTGCGCGTTCCCAACGATTTCCTGGTGGGTTATGGCCTCGATTACGACGGTTTGGGGCGCAACCTGAAGCACATTTACAAAATCACAGAATAAACCATCGCTATGTTAAACATTGTATTGTTCGGACCTCCCGGTGCAGGAAAAGGCACCCAAAGCGAGAATCTCATCACACGTTACAGTCTTGTGCATCTCAGCACAGGTGATGTTTTTCGTGCCAATATCAAAGGCGGCACCGAGTTGGGTGAGCGCGCAAAAAGCTACATGGACAAAGGCGAGTTGGTTCCCGACGAGGTAACCATCAAGATGCTCGAAAGCGAAGTGGAGAAACACCCCGAGGCCCGTGGGTTTATTTTCGACGGCTTTCCACGTACACGGGCACAGGCTGCGGCACTCGATGCATTTCTCGCATCGCGCAACACTGAAATATCGCTCATGCTAGGGCTGGAAGTGCCGGCCGATGAGCTGAAAAAACGCCTCGCGTTGCGCGCAGCTTCGAGTGGCCGACCCGATGATGCCGACCCCGAAATCATTGCCAACCGTATCGCCGTATATGAGCGTGAAACAGCTCCCGTGGCTGAGTTTTACCGCGAGCAGAATAAATACCACGGTATTGATGGCATCGGTACAATCGAAGAAATATCTGATCGCCTTTACGCTGTGATTGACAGCATCTAAACCCTACAACTGGCCATGTCGGGCGCAAACTTTGTTGACTACGTAAAAATCTGCTGCCGCTCCGGAAAGGGCGGTGCAGGATCTGCCCATCTTCGTCGCGACAGGCTGACCTCACGAGGTGGCCCCGACGGCGGGGATGGTGGGCGCGGCGGTCACATCATTCTGCGCGGAAACAAACAATTGTGGACGCTTCTGCACCTCAAGTACCAGAAGCATGTAATTGCGGGTGCCGGTGAATCTGGTGGCAGAAGCACCTCAACGGGCGCGAGCGGAAAAGACATCATTCTGGAAGTACCTCTCGGAACGGTAGCCCGCGACGCAGAATCCGGCGAGGTGGACGTTGAAATTACCGAAGACGGGCAGGAAGTGGTGCTCGTGGCCGGCGGTCGCGGTGGACTGGGAAACGTTCACTTTAAATCCGCTACGCGTCAAACCCCGCGCTTTGCCCAACCCGGTGAGGACGGGCAAAATATCTGGAAAATACTCGAGCTCAAAGTATTGGCCGACGTAGGTCTGGTAGGTTTTCCCAACGCCGGAAAATCCACCCTGCTCTCAGTGGTATCGGCAGCCAAGCCTGAAATTGCCAACTACCCTTTTACCACGCTTGTTCCTAATCTCGGTATAGTGTCGTATCGCGACCATCGCTCTTTTGTGATGGCCGACATCCCCGGAATCATTGAAGGCGCGCATACGGGCAAAGGCATAGGTCTGCGGTTTCTTCGCCACATTGAACGAAACAGCATTTTGCTTTTCCTTATCCCCGCCGATAGTGAGAACCACCGAAACGAATACGATATCCTGCTGAACGAATTAAAGGAATACAACCCCGAATTGCTCGATAAATCGCGCATCGTTACCATTTCGAAAAGTGATATGCTGGACACGGAGCTGAAGCGCGAAATTTCTGCTACACTAAGCGATCTCCCGCACCTGTATTTTTCGTCGGTGAGCGGCGAGGGAATCACCGAATTGAAGGATTTGATCTGGAAGTCACTCAATCCTCCCGAAAGCAATGGAGTGGCTTAAAGAGCTGGATCAGGCATTGCTCCTGTGGATAAACGGACTGCACAAACCCTGGCTCGACAGCTTGATGTGGGCCTTCAGCGAAAAGCTTACATGGGTACCTTTGTACCTTTGGGTGGCCATCATTGCCTTCAAAAAGTGGGAGTTAAAGCCCTTCGGACTGTTGATTGCCGGAGCGCTTCTCACCGTAGCCCTGACCGATTTGGGCTCGGTGCACTTCTTCAAAAATGTGTTTATGCGCTACCGCCCCTGCCATCATCACGACATTGGTCCGCTGTTGCACATCGTAAACGACCATTGCGGAGGGCTGTACGGGTTTGTGTCTTCGCATGCAGCTAACCATGCGGGCATTGCGGTTTTTCTTTCGCTCACCTTGTTTAAAGGCAATGGCAAGTGGATGACAGCGCTCTTTGGCTGGGCATTTGTGGTTTCGCTGAGCCGTGTGTATCTGGGGGTTCACTACCCTTCTGACATTGCTGCGGGTGCCCTCTTTGGCGCTGCCGTTGCGCTGTTCACCTCCAGATTGTTTACCTTCATGGCCCAAAGACAAAGCACTTGAAAATTCTACTCGCCATATTTATCGGAGGCGGATTGGGCAGCCTGAGCCGTTTTGGCATCAGCAGGTTGGTGGTGCAACTCTCAGACTCTAAGTTTCCGTGGGGAACGCTCAGTGCCAACATTTTGGCTTGCGCCGTGCTTGCGCTGGTTTGGCTGTGGATGGGAAGGGATTTTTACCGATACCCCTTTTGGTCAGCGCTGGCAGTCATTGGATTTTGCGGTGGTTTCAGCACCTTTTCCACTTTCAGCCTCGAAACGCTCTTGCTGCTGGAAAGGCAAATGTACCTGTGGGCCGTTGCAAATGTTCTGGTCAGTGTGGCCTCGTGTTTGTTCGTTCTTTACGCCTTCATGAAATGGGCTTAACCTGCCAGCGAAACGCCTTAGCTTATCTTTACCGCATCATGTTCAGCAAAGTACTTCCCGCCCTTTTTTACGCTCTGTTTGCGATCTCAACAGCGCTTGTTGCTCAAAACGAATCACATCCGAAGCTCGTGATAGGAATGGTGGTAGATCAAATGCGCTACGACTACCTCACCCGGTACGAGGCGCACTATTCCGAAAACGGTTTTAAGCGCATTCTTCGAGATGGATTTGATTGCCGGAACCTGCACTACAACTACGGCCCCACATTTACCGGGCCAGGGCATGCATCCATCTTTACCGGGACCACGCCGCGTTACCATGGCATCATAGCCAATGATTGGTACATGCGCGACGAGGGTCGCACCATGTATTGCTCCGAAGACCGGTCGGTGCGCTCTGTGGGACAACAAAGCCCCAAAGGACAGATGTCGCCGCGCAACATGATTGCCACTACCGTAGCCGATGAGCTGAAACTTCACAGTGCAGGAAGATCCAAAACCATTGCTATTGCCATCAAAGACCGCGGCGCAACCCTTTCCGGAGGCCATACTGCGGACGCGGCCTACTGGATGACCGACCAATGGATTACCAGCTCCTTTTACATGGAATCCCTGCCTCAGTGGGTGCAGGATTTCAACGAAAAAATGATGGACTTTGTGCCCGACGTATGGGAACCCCTCAAACCTATTGAATTATACATAGAAAGCGCACCCGATGACAACCCCTGGGAGCATGCATTTCGCGGCAAAGACAAGCCTGTTTTTCCATACAATCTGAAAGAACTCAAGCAAGAAAACGGTGGAATCAACATGATTAAATCCACTCCATTTGGAAACACCATCACCACCGCCCTGGCCCGTGAAGCCATTCTGAACGAGCAACTCGGGAAAGGTGAAGTAACCGATTTTCTCACAGTGAGTTATTCATCGCCGGATTACCTTGGGCATATGCTCGGTCCTCAAGCTGTGGAAATTCAGGACAACTACATGCGCTTTGATTTGGAATTGGGAGAATTTCTGAACTTCCTGGACGAACAATTCGGAGAGGGTAACTACCTGTTTTTCCTTACTGCCGATCACGGTGGCGGTTGGGTGCCGGCTCAACTGAAGGAACTTGGAGTGCCGGCGGGATACATCTCCGGAAAACTCATTCTCAGTGCCGCAAGAGAGCACATCACCGAACGATTCGGGATTAAGAACGCCATTGACAACTACAGCAATGAGCAGTTCTTCCTGAATTTGGGAGCGATAGAAACGAGCGGACACAGCGCAGCGCAAATAGCCCGCGAGCTGGCCGATTTTGTGCGTCGCTTTGAAGGTATAGCGGAGGCTTATACGGCATGGGATTTTCGCACCCACGAATACACGCAGGGCATGGTGCACCTCATGCAGAACGGCTACAACCACAAGCGCTCCGGCGATGTGATACTTATTACCGAGCCCGCTTGGATGGAATACGGCTCCAAAGGAACCACGCATGGCTCACCGTGGAATTACGACACCCACGTGCCGGCGCTGTTTTTCGGATGGGGTGTAAAACCGGGCCACACCGACGAGCGGCTTTCTATTACTGACATTGCACCCACCGTCTCGTCACTGCTGCGGATTTCTTTTCCGAACGCCGCTACCGGCAAACCCATTCGGGCCATTACCGAGCATTAGTGTCAGTGATACTACTACCCCGTGGTTCTGGATGTTTACACTTTTTGTGTAACCAAAGCATCGCTGAGAAATGCTGCTGATATTACTTTGTATCGAAATACTTAAAGCACCGAACTCCAGTATGAACAGGGTGCTGAACTAAAGCAAGTATAAAAACGTTTGCTCTGTGAAATGAAGGACCTTTCTACATTCGTATCCAACAGGATTTTAACAGCCCTGCTGTTGGGCTTGTGCATAGTTCTTACAGGCGAAGCGGCTGGCCAATACGCTGTGTATTACGCCAACTATCAAGACAGGGAGCGAGACCGCGAGGTGAAGGCCGATGTTTTTTACCCGGCAACGGGTCTCGGAGCCAATGCGCCTCTTCGAGACGGCCCCTACCCTGTGGTGATTGTAGCGCATGCTATGGGCGTGCCGGTGTACTTTTACTCTTACCTGGTACGGAAATTTTGCAACGAAGGCTTTGTGGTGGTGCTGCCCAAAACCGAAATGAGTCTCAGCGCCGATTTCAGGGCCTTTGCCAAAGACATCGCCTTTCTGCCTGATGCGCTGCTGGCCGACAGCAAAAACAGTGAATCTCCCATTTACGGCGGAATTGAGGATTCTTTCGGGTTGATTGGCCACAGCATGGGCGGGAGCTGTTCTATTTTGGCGGCCGCGTGGAGCAATCGCTTCAAGGCTTTGGTAGCCCTCGCCCCGCCCGAGTGGGAGCCATCGCCGGCGGCAGCAGCGACGCAGCTTCAAATCCCCACACTCATTATTACAGGGGGAAGCGACGGTGTAACCTCCTTACAGGAGCATGTAATGCCCATTTACCAGTCTGTTGGCAGCGACTGTAAAAAACTGATGGTCATTCACGGAGGCACGCATTGTGGTTTTTCGAGTCATTTCTGGTTGTGCGAAATGGGCGAAACCATCCTTGCTTCGGTCAAAGAACCCATCCCCAGAAAGGAACAGCATGACGTGGTGAAAACATACGCCATGTACTGGATGCGTGCACACCTGCTCTCCGATTGTGAAGCCATGCCCGCCATGCACAACAAAGCCCTCAACGACAACCGAATTGTGTACACCAATGAATGCCAATCGCGCACATCTCCCTGCCTTATCGAAGAAGGTGACTACCTCATGGTAGAGCCATTTGCGAGTTTAAGAGCCGTGCGGTGGACCATCAACAATGAGCCTGTTTACAGGGAAATGCTCCCGAAAATCAGCACAAATTACGGCAGCGGGGTGTACCAGGCCATTGTTACCCTTGCAAACGGCTGCGAACTGGCCACAGAAGAATGGTGGTTGCACCGAAACAGCACTACTGCCGAAATGGGCGAGCCCCGGTTCAGGCTTTTTAAAGGTGCAGACGCGAAATGGCACGCCGAGCTTTTTGGCGCTGCTTTTCCTTCTGAGTTGATTTTCTTCGATACTTCCGGTAAACAGTTGCTCCGGCAGGAATTAAGCGGCCACCTTACCGACGTGTCACTACCGGATGGATACTCCGGGCTGATGCACTACGCAGTTTCACACCGCTTCAAAACACTGGTGCGAGGTAAGCTGTTGGTGACGCCGGACGCAGTGGTTCAGCAACCTTGATTGAAACCCGTGGGTAACTAGGCCACTGCCGGATTGGCGTAGGTTTTCACGTCGCTGGCAGACACTTCCTTACCGCCCAGTATCAGCAGGCGCTCAATGATGTTGCGCAGTTCGCGAATGTTTCCGGTCCAATTCACTTCCTGCAGCGCTTCGATGGCTTCGGGTGTAAAAGTCTTCTTCAGCAACCCTTGCTCTTCAACCAACTGATCCACAAAATACTCGGTGAGTACCGGTATATCGTCCTTGCGCTCGTTGAGTGACGGAACGTGTATGAGAATCACACTCAAACGATGAAAGAGATCTTCGCGAAACTTGCCATCGCTGATTTCCTTTCGGAGGTCTTTGTTGGTGGCGGCCAGTACGCGCACATTCACGGTAATGTCTTTGTCTCCCCCTACCCGATTGATTCTGTTTTCCTGCAAAGCGCGCAATACCTTGGCCTGGGCCGACAAGCTCATGTCGCCAATCTCATCCAGAAACAACGTGCCTCCATCGGCCTGTTCAAATTTTCCTTTGCGCTGTTTGATGGCAGAGGTAAAGGCGCCCTTTTCGTGACCAAAAAGCTCACTTTCTATAAGTTCAGACGGAATGGCTGCACAGTTTACTTCCACAAAAGGTGCTTCGACGCGCGCACTTTGCTGGTGAATCTGACGGGCTACCAGTTCCTTTCCTGATCCGTTGCCGCCGGTAATCAGCACCCGCGCATCGGAGGGGGCCACCTTGGCAATCATTTCGCGAATGTCTGCTATGGCCTGCGACTCGCCAATAATGTCGAAGCCCTTGCTCTTGTTGATTTTTTTCTTGAGTACCTTGGTTTCCTCAACCAGCGTGGTGCGGTCAAATGCATTCCGCACCGATACCAGTATGCGATTGAGGTCAAATGGCTTTTCGATAAAATCGTAGGCCCCTTTTTTGAGGGCTTCTACGGCAGTCTCAATGTTGCCGTGGCCCGAAATCATGATAACCGGAATGTCATCCTCGCGCTCCAGAATTTTTTCCAACACCTCCAGCCCGTCCATTTTGGGCATCTTGATGTCGCATAGCACGAGGTCGTATTTCTTCTTGTTGAGTTGTTCCAGTCCGGCTTTGCCGTCCTCGGCCTCATCTACGTTGAATTTTTCATACTCAAGCATCTCGCGCAGCGCACTGCGAATGCTTCTTTCGTCGTCAATGATCAGTACTTCGGGCATAACGTGTTTTTACAGGTTTCCTTCGAGTAAATCAAACAGTATTCCTTCTTTCAGCGAATAGGCCGACTGGCGCATACGCGAAACATCGCAACGCGCCATCACAAGGTCTATCATCACCACGGCCATCACAATCAGATCCACCCTGATGCGATGAAGCCCTCTCATTTCCAGTCTTTTTTCCTTACTGGATGTGAGAATCATTTCCTTCACATGGTTGTAATCCGACAATTCAAAGTCATAGAACTTTCGGTCGTCATCCGGCTCGTGCTTATGGAGGTTGATGCAAATCATGTCGGCCAGTGAATCAAACGATCCTGAGGAGCCAACCAGCGTTTTTACACCGTGCACTCGGCAGGCTTCAAAAAGATCAGCCATTTCGTCGGACAGCCTCGTTGTGAGCTTTTCAATCTCATCCCCGGTGATGGGGTCGGAGGGCTTCAGCCATTGAAGCAGACGCGATACGCCAAGACGGTAGCTCTTTTTCCAGAAAATCTCGTCCTGATTGGCAATGATAAACTCGTTGCTACCACCACCTATATCCATAATAAGGCATTTCTCCTGCCCCAGGTCGAGTGAGAGTTTCACGCCTTTGTAAATCATCTGGGCTTCGCGGTCGCCATCAATTACCTCAATGTGCAAATCGAAGAGCTCGGCCACTTTGTCCACAAATTCTTTTCCGTTGGAGGCAGTGCGAAGTGCCGAAGTTCCGAAAGCGTAGGCTTGCTCACAACCCTCGCTTTTAAGCCGGATAATCTGATTTTTAAGCGCCAGCAACCCCCGTTCAAAAGCCTCTTCGGTAATGATGTTGTCGTTGATTCCTCCTTCGCCCAATCGCACCGGTACTTTAGATTGAAAGACGCGCTTGTAATAGCCTTTGTTGCGGTCTACATCGGCAATGAGCATGTTGAAGGTATTGGTTCCGAGGTCTAAAAGCGCTACTCTCACGTCAGATTTTAGTTTTTGCGTTTGTTTTTGAATATGTTAAGCATCAATGCTGAAAGCGAATCCATTTCCAAAGTTCGCGATAATTTACCTTTTTGCCATACATAAGAATTCCGGTTCGGTAAATTTTACCGGCTACCCAGGTGGCCAGCAGAAATCCTCCTACGAGCAGAAGCATACTCAAAACGGCCTCCATAACAGGCACGCCCATGGCTACGCGCACCATCATCACCACCGGCGAGGTTAGCGGAACCAACGAGAAAATAGTGGTTGCTGTTCCTTCGGGGTTGGCCAGCGACATCTCCGCCACGATAAATCCAAAAACCAGAGGAATGGTAATGGGCAGCATAAACTGCTGGGTATCGGCTTCGCTGTCAACGGCTGCACCCACAGCGGCAAAGAGCGCAGCGTAAAGGAGGTATCCCGCGAGGAAGAAAAAGAGGAAGGAGCCGAGCATTACAAACCAGTTGATTTCATAAAAGAACAACTCGAAGTATTTGTTCATGGCTTCCTGCCCGGTGGCTTTGCCCACTTCGGAGGCCACGTCCTGCGTCATTTGCATTTGGGCCATGGCTGCCTGCTCGCCCATATCGGGGAGGAAAACCGCTTGCGCAACAGTAGTAAGCACGCCGGTAAGTACGATCCAAAGCATAAACTGCGTGAGGCCCACCAGCGCAATTCCGATGATTTTGCCCATCATCAGTTCAAAGGGTTTTACCGACGAAATGATGACCTCAACGATGCGGTTGGTTTTCTCTTCGATGACACCACGCATCACCTGCACCCCGTACAAAAAGATGAAGAAGTAAATTACCACAGCGAAGGCAAAGCCCACAATCGCTTTTTCCTGTTTGCGGCTGGCGCGGGTCATGTTGGTAACGTCTACGTCAATCAAATCGAGGCTGGTAGAAATGCTTTTGTAGGTGTCGTAGCTGAGGCCGTGCTCGCGAACTTTTTCCTGCTCAATAATGCGCTCTACCTGCTTACTTATGTTGCTTTTAACCCGCAAACTGGGCTGCTTTTTAGAGACCAGCTCTGCCACAGGATTGGTAACCACCTCCTCGTTCAGTATGAGCATCAACGTAAAAGGGCTTTCCTTAAAATCCTCGTCCGACATGATTTGCGACGCATACTCAAACCTGATGGTTGGCGACTCTTTGAACCGCCCTTCAAATACCCGCATGTTGTTATCGAGCACCGGCGTTTCGTCCACCACCAACACCATGTGCTGGGTGTCGTCTGAAAGCCCGAGGTATATGGCGCCAATCATGAGCCCGGCGATGAGCAACGGACCGAGCAGGGTCATCAGCAGAAATGACTTTTTCTTTACGCGGGTACTGTACTCGCGGCTGATAATGAGTCCGATTTTATTCATGCTCTTCAGCGTTTTCGTTCACAACCTTGATAAAAATGTCGTTCATGGAGGGAATCAGCTCGCGTACCTCTATCACCTCGGTATGCTGAATGGCCACACCGAGCAAGTCGTTGAGCGTTCTGTTGTTGAGCAAGCGAATTTTGCAGCGCACCGCGTCTCCGTCGGGTTGGTTCTCCACCATCTCGAAATCGGTCCACAAGGCATTGGCAAAACCAATCATGTTTCCACGCAGCAGCACTTCAAACATGTTTTCCTTATAGCGGTTGCGCACTTCTCCAACGGGGCCGCTTAATACCTTGCGCGACTTGTTGATAAGGGCAATGTGGTCGCAAATCTCCTCTACTGAGCCCATGTTGTGGGTGGAGAGTATGATGGTGGTTCCTTTCTCTTTCAGCTCCAGAATTTCGGCCTTGATCAGGTTTGCGTTAATAGGATCGAATCCGCTGAAAGGCTCATCGAGAATAAGCAACCGGGGCTCGTGCATCACCGTTGTGATAAACTGAACCTTCTGAGCCATACCCTTGCTGAGTTCCTCTACTTTTTTGTGCCACCAATCACCAATGTTGAACTTATCGAACCAGTATTTCAACCTGTGCAAGGCCTCATTTTTGGTCATGCCTTTTAGCCGGGCCAGATAGAGTGCTTGCTCGCCCACTTTCATCTTTTTGTAAAGACCGCGCTCTTCGGGCAGGTAGCCTATGTTGTGCACATGATGGGGTGCCAGGGGCTCTCCGTTCAGAAATACCTTGCCCTCGTCGGGCCCCGTGATCTGATTGATGATGCGGATAAGCGTGGTTTTACCCGCTCCGTTGGGTCCGAGTAAACCAAACACGCAACCCTGCGGCACCTCAAAGCTCACGTCGTTGAGCGCACGGTGGTTGGCATACTGTTTTACAATGTGTTCTACTTTCAGCATGGTAAGCATTCATTGGCGCTCAAAGGTAGATTGATTTTTACAAGTGACGTTGGGATTGTTACCAAAGGTGAGCATGGTTGATGAATGAGTGCAAAACCGCCCGATGAATTCGTTAACTTTGTAGTTATGGACGTAAATCCGGTTATATTATCCATCCCGGTTTTTCTTGTGTTGATTGGCGCCGAAGTGGTGTACGACCGCATAAAAAACCGCCATTTGTATCGTCTGAACGATGCTGTGACCAACATTTCCTGCGGGATTGTTGAACAGGTTACAGGGCTTTTTGCCAAGGTATTTACAGTGGCTGCTTACCACGTAATCTTCGTCAATTTTGCGCTGTTTGAAATCCCCAACACCTTGTACTACTGGCTGCTGGCATTTTTGGGGGTGGACTTTTTCTACTACTGGGCGCACCGCATGAGTCATCAGGTAAATTTTATGTGGCTCGGACACGTGGTACATCACCAAAGTGAAGATTACAACCTTTCGGTAGCACTGAGGCAAAGCACGTTTCAAAAAATCTTCACCTTTTACTTCTACTTCCCGATGGCACTGCTGGGTTTTCCTACCGAGTGGTTTTTGCTGCTGGGAGCCTACAACCTGCTGTACCAGTTCTGGATTCATACTGAAGTAATCGGCAATCTCGGCCCCTTTGAATACATCTTCAACACGCCTTCGCACCACAGGGTGCACCACGGCCGCGACCCAAAGTACATCGACAAAAACCACGGGGGCACGCTGATTATCTGGGATCGTATGTTCGGAACCTTTGCCAAAGAAGAAGAAACCCCCACATACGGCATCACCAAGCCCACCGAGAGTTTCAATGCAGTATATGCCAACATTAAGCCCTTTAGGGAGTTGTGGGATGAAATGAAGCAACTTCCCGGCTGGCGAAACAAGGTAATGCTGGCCCTGAAACCGCCCGGATGGTGGCCTGATTCGATGGGAGGTTTCCGCAAGCCGCCGCCCGTGGTAAAAGCCACCTACAAAAAGTACGACGTGCAGCTTTCGCATCAGGAAAGCTATTACCTCTTTGCCCAATACCTTTTCATTTTGGGCGGAACGGCGTGGTTTCTTTTCGGGGTGGCCCATTTTTCGTGGCCGGTGATTACGGTGCTTGCGCTGGCGGTTATCTACTCGGTGATGTCGTTGGGCTTGATGTTCGAAAAGCGCTCCTACGCCACCCGCGTTGAAGGCATTCGGCTCGTGATAACTGCAGCAGTGATGCTGTGGGCTTTGATGCCTCTCGCGGGTACTATGGCAGCTATCGGATTGGCCCTCGCCTACTTGCTGGCCTCAGCGGCCGGACTGTGGTACATCAGTGCTAAACCACCCTTGGCGCATGCAGCGTGACCATGTGTTTATTGCTCTTTTTGGCGTGCTTGTGCTCAATGAGCGCCTGGCCTCAGGTTACCTCGACACCTGGCCGGAGTGGTACCTGATGAGCAAACCCGCTCTGCTGCTGAGTATTATTTTATACTTCACGGCCGCCACCCGACGGGTAAAACACCCCATGCGGTACTTGTTACTCGCTGGTTTTGTAGCCTCTTGGCTGGGTGATATCTCGCTGATGTTTCAAAAGGAAGACGAGGTGTATTTCCTGATGGGACTGATTAGCTTTTTCCTGGCGCATGTGTTTTACATCCTGTCTTTCAGGTACTGGTTTCACGACAACCACCACATCCCCATGATTAAGAAGCAACCCTGGATGATGTTTTTGCTCGTGGCCTACGCGCTTGGTTTGTTTCGTCTGCTGGAGCCTGGTTTGGGAAGCATGAAGATTGCGGTGATTGCCTACATGGTCATCATCCTGCTGATGGTGGTGATGGCACTCAACCGCTTTGCCAAGGTGAGCCGAAAGGGGTTCGCCCTGGTTTTTGCCGGGGCCCTGCTCTTTTTGGTAAGCGACAGCTTTCTGGCGTACAACAAGTTTACAGAACCCGTACCGATGGCCGGGGCATGGATTATGTTGACCTACTCCGCCGCGCAACTGCTGATTATGCTGGGAGGTTTGCACGAGTTGAGGGTGCATGCGCGGTGGCGAGCAGCTTAGCTCTCCTCCTCAAGCACACGCACCCTGCGTAAATCAAGAAGGTTCATGGCGTTGGACCTAAGTCCCTGCACGTTTTTCCGCACAAATCGCACCACCACATCGTAGTAGAGCGGCAGGATGGGAGCCTCTTCCATCATCAGGCTATCCATACGCTGGTAGAGGGCCAGGCGCTCTTCGAGGCTTTGGATCTCCATACTTTGCTCGTACCACTCGTCAAAAAGCTTGTTGCTAAATCGGGTGTAGTTCGGTCCGCCCGGAGCGTGGTTAGGGCTGTAGAACACCGAAAGAAAATTCTCCGCATCGCCGTAATCTGCCAACCACGATTTTCGGAAAAAGCTGAGTTTGCCCTCGGCTGTGTAGGTGGCATGGGTACCTGCAGGCAGCACATCTACCTTGATTTTTACGTCGAGGTCTTCCAGTTGCGATTGCACAAACTCGCACAAATCCACATAATCCGAAGTGGTTGACAGCGTGATGGTGCCGAGCTCCTTGCCGCTGCTGTAGCCCGCTTCGCGCAACAAAGCCCTCGCTCTGTCGAGGTCGCGATCATAGCCTTTCACGCGGTTGGGGTCAAAACCGGGCATTCCGTAGGGAATAAATCCGGAGGTGGCCGGTCGGTAGATGTTATTCCGGAGGTGCTGCACCATCAAGCCACGATCAATTCCGAGGTTGAGTGACTGACGTACCAACTTGTTTCGCAGCGGGCTCTCCTTCACTGCGGGCAGGTTTTCGTCCACCAAAAAGCCCAAATAATCTGTTTTCAGAAAGGGTTGTTTCTGAAGGTAAAGGTGCTTTCGGTAGGCTGCATTGAGGTCGCCAAAGGGGTCGAGCAGCTCGTCTTTGTAGCTACTGTGCAAACCCGAAATCATATCAAAGCCCCCTTTGAGCAGTTCCAGAAATTCGGCGCCGGCGTCGCGGGTAAACGACACTGCCACACCGTCGAGGTAAGGCAGGGGCTGCCCCCTTTCATCGCGCTCAAAATATTGCTCGTTTCGTTTCATTACGAGCTTAGTATCCTCCACCCACGCCTGCAATTGAAACGGACCGGTTCCTACCGGGTGAACCCTGAAATCAGCTCCGTAGTGGTCGGCTACCTCGTGAGGCACTACCGAGCAGTACTTCATGCTGAGCATACCCAAAAAAGGCGGAAAGGGAGCTTTGAGGTAGAGCACCAGGGTTCGATCCTCCGGAACTTCCACGCCACCGCTGGGCTGATCGGCCAACCAGCTCAGCACCCAGGCACCGGGCGAGGCCAGTTCCGGGCTGCGAAGGCGGTTAAAGCTGTAGGCGAAATCGTGGGCGGTTACTTTTCGGCCTTTGCCATCAGGAAAAAGTTGGTGGTTGTGGAAAAACACATCATCGCGGAGCCGAAAGGTATAAACCCGGCCATCCTCGCTGATTTCCCAGCTCTCGGCTACCGAAGGCTGAACCAACATGTTGCTGTCAAGTTCCACAAGGCTGTTGAAGAGTTGGTGCACGGCCCAGATGTTCTCGAGGCTGCGCGAAAAGGCGGGATCCAGCGATGAGATGCCGGCGCCTTCATTGTACCTGAAAATCATTCGGGAAGTATGATCCTGAACGGTATTGCAGGCAGAATGCGCCAGCAATGCGACCATCAGAAAAAACCCGCCCCTGTTTGCCAGGAAGGTCATCCGTTATGGGATTCGAGATTGGAGAGCGCCACCTGCAGCGATTCCATGATACCGTGGCAAGGGTGCGAATCATCATGATGCATCAGAAACTCACGCACGGCCTCTTCGGCGGGCTCAAGTTCTGCGGGCTCAAGTTGCACATCCATGGCCTCAACGATGGTCAGCACCTCAAAGGCTTCCTCAAAATCGCCCTCGGCGGCGATGGCACAAAGCAGCGGAAGCTTATCAACCGGCATAATACCACTGTTCCAGAATGAAGCCAGAATGGTTTTCCGCACAGGAATGTATTTGGGATTTTCGAGTGCCTCCACGAGCGCCTGGGCTGCTTTTCGGTTTTTGAGTTGATAAAGCACAGAAGTTACAGCTTGTTGCGCATCATCTGAGCCGTTGAGCAACACCTCCAGCAGCGGAAAAATAGCCTGATCGTCTCCGCTATCCGAAAGCTCCTTCACCGCCGCCATCACCTCTTCATCGCTTGCCGAGAACAGGTTTCGCAGCACCTTAGCGTACGCCGCCTGCGCCGATTTGTCTTTTGCGCTCATGTGTATTTCCTTTCTCCAAAAATATCACTTCCCACTCTAACCATGGTGCTTCCCTCTTCCTGGGCCAGCAGAAAGTCGGCACTCATGCCCATACTGATTTCGCGAAAAGCCGTATTACCGCTCATCACGCCTTGTTTCAAGCCCTCAAAGGTGCTGCGCAATTTCCTGAACTCCTCCCGAATCAGGGTCTCATCGTCGGTAAAGGTTGCCATGCCCATCACGCCGCGAATTTCCACGTTTTTCATGATTTCCATGGAGCCATCCGTCAGAAACGAAGGCAAAGGTTCCTGAAGGCCGTGCTTGGAGTCTTCGCGCGCAATGTGAAATTGCAGCAAAACCGGTATTACCCTGTTGTTCTGTGCAGCTTCTTTGTTGATTTCTTTGAGCAGCCGAAAAGAATCAACCGAATGAATCAGGTGTACAAAAGGTGCTATGTATTTCACCTTGTTGCGCTGCAAATGGCCAATCATGTGCCATTGAATATCTCCGGGAAGTTCTTCAAATTTAGCGGCCATTTCCTGTGCGCGGTTTTCGCCAAACACGCGTTGCCCGGCGTTATAGGCCTGCATGATCTCCTCATTGGAGCGCGTTTTGGAAACAGCAACGAGGGTTACACCGGGATGCAATTTTTCACGAATTTTCAAAAGCCTACTTGCTATCATCCCGTTCGAGCTTCTCAAGTGCACCGTTTCGGAGGATAGGAATGACATCAGTCTGGTTGGGTGTGAGGCAGTACTTGATGTCTTCGTTCAGGTTGAGCCTTTTAAGCCTGCGTCTGTGCGAGCTGTGCTTCAGGAAAGAGAAATAATTATCGCGTGCACTTTGGTACAGGAACATGGCCGAAATGGTAGAGTCCTCGTCGGACTTGAATTTGTTCGTAGCGAGGAGACCTTCGGTAATGGCACCGGCACAAACGGTATCCTCAAGATTAAACTTATCCTTCCAGCCCGAGCAAAGCAGCAATACATTTCTATCCTGCTCAATGAGCCATTGTATGATGGCGTCGAGATTCACCAATGCTCCTACCACCACCGTGTGCGTTTTGCTGGCCAGGTTAATGGCACGGGTACCATTGGTGGTAGTAAGTACCAGCGTTTTTCCTTTGAAAGCTTTGTTCATGTAGCTAAACGGCGAGTTCCCAAACGCAAAGCCCTCCACAATTTCTCCGTTTCGCTCAGCACCCACGATGTATCCTTTACGGCGGTATTCAAAAGCTTCCTCGAGTGTAGAAACGGGAATGATTTTTTTCACACCAAAATCAAGACCGGTGCAAATGGCCGTGGTGGCACGCAATACGTCAATGGCTACAACAATATCGAAGTCCCACTGATACAACTCAAACTGCTTGGGTGAAGGACATACCTCCACCCGTTTTTTGTTGGGAAAATCGTCTTTCATCATGGTTGTTGGTAAAAGGGGAATTTTACCACGCGGGCTTTGAGAAACTTGTTTCGCACCACCACGTTGATTTCAGTACCGGGTGAAGCCATGTGAGCAGGCACGTATCCCATCCCGATGGCTTTTTTGAGCGAGGGGCTCATGGTTCCGCTCGTTACGCGTCCGATAACGTTTTCATTGTCATCGGCAATGTCGTAGTCTTTGCGGGCAATTCCCCTGTCAACAAGCTCAAAACCGACCAATTTCTTTTCCACGCCGTTTTCCTTTTGCTTGAGGAGCGCATCGGAGTTGATAAAGGTTTTGGTGAATTTGGTAATCCAACCCAGACCGGCTTCAAGCGGAGAGGTTGTGTCGTCAATGTCATTTCCGTAGAGACAGAAACCCATTTCCAAACGCAGTGTATCGCGAGCGGCAAGTCCGGCAGGTTGGGCTCCGGCTTTAATCACGGCATCCCACAGTGCTTCTGCCTGATCGGGTTTCACATAGAGCTCAAAACCACCGGCTCCTGTGTATCCGGTAGCGGAGATAATTACGTTGCTCAACCCGGCGAAATCACCCATTACAAAGGTGTAATAGCCCATAGAGGCGAGGTCAACATCCGTAAGAGGCTGTAGCGCCTTAACGGCATCGGGTCCCTGAACTGCAAGCAGCGCATAGTCGTCCGACTCGTTGGTGAGCACCGCGCCGGTATCGTTGTGGCGATTGATCCAATCCCAGTCCTTGTCAATGTTGGCGCCGTTTACCACCAGAAAGTATTCCTCCTCGCTAATCCGGTACACGAGCAAATCATCCACAATACCGCCATTTTCATTCGGAAAACAAGAGTACTGCACCTTGCCATCGTAAAGTTTGGAGGCATCGTTGGAACACACCTTTTGGATGAGGGCAAGAGCTCCGGGCCCCGAAGCGCGAAACTCGCCCATGTGCGAGACGTCAAACACGCCCAGTTTTTCGCGCACAGCGAGGTGCTCTTCGGTTACACCGGCGTATTGCACAGGCATTTCGAATCCGGCAAAAGGCACCATCTTGGCACCGAGTGCTACGTGTTTATGGTAGAGAGGAGTTTTTTTCATGTTGAGAGGTGATAAAATTGAAACAAGCGCCTTTTGGCAAAGTGCTGCAAAAGTAGCACAATGGAGCAAAAGACCCCGAATCAACCATCGTATCCTGCATCCTCGGGGCTGGCCAGCGCAATGCGAAAGCACAGATTTACAAAGTAGAGACCCTGGCTGAGTTCGTCAAAGCTGAGTTCCAGTTTCTGGCGGGATTTCAGCGCCATGGTGATGATGCCCAATCCAGCGCCGCCTTTGTCGGAAATCATACCATTGGTCATGGTTTCGAGATACCTGGCTTTCAACTGGGCGTTGTTCAGGCTATTGATTTGATCAATGCGATTTTGGAGAATCAATCGCGCGTTTTCGTCGGCGAGATTCATTACCCGTAGGGCGTAGAACTTGTCAGACCGGGTGACAATAATACCGGCAAGCTCTTCTTCAACGACTGTTTTATAGGAGTGGTGACGCACATTCTGCAGGCTTTCAATTAGAATACTGAAAATACGCTTGATGATATTCCTGGATGGTTCATGCCGCTCCAAAATTTGCTCCACCTTGTTAGAGAGGATAAATGTGAGGCTTTGATCCAGGGTGCCGAAGTATGAAAGAAGTATCACCTCTTCGGATTGCCGATACCCTTCGTAGCGCTTGTTGAATAACGCTTCGCAGTTTGCCTTGATCTGTTCAGCTCTGGCGGTCATGTAATGGTTTGCTGCCGCCTAAATTAAAGAAAGATTTGAGAAAAAGAACTTTCCGCAAACTCTCGCGGGAATTTGGTCCGTCCGGACACTTGTCAGAACTTGGCGCATGGAATGAGCCGCTGACGGGTTTTTTTCTTCTTTCGCCGACTTGCAAATTGCGACACCAATGAAACCTCATGCGAGCCACCCGTGTTTACGGCGAGATTGCTGATGGTAATGTCGTATGAATAGCCGATGTAGATGTTTTTGACCTCAACACCAAGCATGAGGGCCAGGGCATCGTGGTTTACATAATTGGTGGTTTGTTTCACCCCTGGAAGTCCGCGGTACCAAACACCAAAAGTGATGGGCTCATACTCGTAATAAACACCAATATCCAATTGGTCGTAGTCGCCCTGTGAGCGGTAGTGAAAAGCTGTAACGATGTGCTGTTTCGGGCTGTTGTAATTGCGCTCATTTACGCGCATTCGCCACCCTCCGTGAACAGAATATCGGATGGGAACCCTGCTTTCCTGCTGGAGGAGGCTCTCGTTGGGCCGGTTCAGGTGGTGAGCACTTACACCAAACCACAATTTTTCGGAGTACAGCAACATCCCTGAACCAAAGTCGGGGTAAAACGCATTTTGTCCGGAGAACTGAATAATATCCGGGTCAATGGTTGATCCGGCGTTGTTGCGCAAAAGCTGATCACCAAAGGTTAGTCGGTTAAAATCCAGACTGCGCTGCGAAACCGACGCGTGTAAGGCCGGTCTGAACGACCATTTTCTGTTGAGCTGCACCTCGTAGGCGTATTGCAGGCCGATGTTGGTATGGGTCATGGCTCCGCTTCCTGCACGGTCGTGGGTTACCATCACTCCTATTCCGCTGTTGATACCACTAAAAAACTGGTCAAAAGCCACATTGTGTGTAACAAAAGCCCCCGGGATGGAAGGCCACTGATGCCGGTAATTCATGGCAACCCTGCTCTGCGCCGTTGAACCCGCAAAAGCGGGATTCAGGTAAGTTGGTGCTGCATAAAACTGGGTAAAGTGGGCATCCTGAGCCGAGGCAAGGCTTGCCAGCAGCAAGCCAACCAGAAGTGCGATATGTGCTTTAGCGCTCATTGGAACTCTGCCCATGAATGGGTGTGAGGGTAAAATCGCGGTTCATTTCCGTGATTTGCTCTCTCCACTCCCCTTCATACTGCATTTCGAGCTCCAGGGTTTCAAAATCCAATGCATTCATTTCAACGCGATACCTTGTGGCCGGATTCAGCACCATCAAGTATTTACCGGTTTGAGCGTTCGATACAAAAACCATCGGCTCGGCATCCAATTCATCTTGCTGATAAACATGTATTTCGGCGCGCAATGGATTGTTCTGATGATCACGCATCACTCCTTTTACCAGAATCTTGGGATCAGGAGCACCAAAATCTACCCGGTACAGGTCGTGCCCACCGTGGCCCCCCGCCTTATTGGTTGAGTAATAGCCTGATTTTCCGCTTGCATCCGTCACCAAATAAATGTCGTCGAATACGGTGTTAATAGGATAACCCAAATGCTCCGGGTTCTCAAAAAACCCGGTTTGCGGATTGTAAGAAGCCTTGTAGATGTCATAGCCGCCAATGCTGTTGTGCGATGTAGACGAAAAAAACAGGAACTTGCCGTCGGGCGAAACAAAGGGTGCGTCCTCATGGCCGCTTGTGTTGATGGACGGCCCGAGATTGAGCGGCTCGCTCCAGCTTCCATCGGGGAGTAACACAATGCGGTACAGATCTTTGCCCCCAAATCCACCTGGACGGTTAGACGAGAAGATGATGCTGCGCTCGTCGGGACTGAAGCATGCGCTTGGCTCGAAATGACGCGAATTGAGTTTGCCTGAAAAAAGTTCAGGTTCGGTCCATCCTCCCGCTTTCAGTTCAGTGATGTATATGTCGCCACCAGTTTGTGCATCGTTGGTCCGATAAATGAGCATCTTGTTTCCCGAAGGAGACAAGGCTACCGAGGCATCGTGAGAGGGTGTATTCACAGGCGGACCGATGTTTTCGGCGGGTGACCAGACTCCATCTACCCAGGTTGTGCGGTAAACGTCTTCAAAAAAGGCTCCATTCGGATCCAACCGCCCGCCGGTTCCACCTTTACGGCGCGATGTAAAGTAGAGCGTGGTTCCCGCAGCATCAATAACCGGCACGTAATCCGGCCAGGGTGAGTTTACATTCGGGCCCAGGTTTTCAATGCGAATATTGGCAGGCCGGCTGTAAAGCTCTTTCGCCCTGAGCGATCGCGCCTTTTCAGACTGAACCTCAGGTGATGGAATGGCTCTGTCTGCGCTTTCAAGGTAGCGCTCAAAGGCCAACACAGCGTCATTGAACCGCTCCTGGTAATGCAAGGCACGTCCTGTGTAGTAATGAATCTCAGGAAAATCTGTGCTCTCCACCCTTTCGAGATACGTGAGTGCTTCTTTCTTCTTTTCGCGCGTGTGAAGCAGACAGACTCCGTAGCGAAGATTGGCCAGCGGATGCGCCGGATTTGCTTCAAGTATGCGGTGGTAAAGGATGGCTGCACCGTAATAATCCTCCTCCACAAATAGCAAATCCGCTTCATTGAGCATGGAAAGATGAAAGTACCGGAGCCCTTGCTTCTGGGCTGTACACCCGGCCAAAACAAGTGCTAAAAAGAGTACAACAACGCGCATCATCAGCGGATAAGGGTTACATCACCGGCCTGCTGTATCTGACGGCCATCTGAGAAACGCGCCCGCACCTTCCAGACGTACACGTCCTGCTTGCAGAGCTTGTCCTTGTAATAACCGTCCCAGCCGCGGTTCACCTCACGGCTTTCGAAAATCATTTCGCCCCAGCGGTTGTAAATCATCAACTGATATTCTTCAACCCCTTCTGTGAGCGGAAAGAAAATATCGTTGTTGTACAGATTGTCGCTCAGGTCGAAGTAACCACCCGAAGACCCGGCAGACGAAGGAGTGAACGCGTTCGGAAACACGATGGATCCGGCGCCTTCAGCCACAATGGGATTGGTAAGCCTGAAGGTGTCTGCGCAGAGGTACTCGTTGGTGGCAATAAGCGTTACCCAGTATGAACCCACCTCACCGTACATGTACTGCGGGTTTTCCTCGGTTGAATAGGTGCCGTCGCCAAAATCCCACAGGTAATCGGTGGCATTTTGCGACAGGTTGAAGAAGTTCACCGGATTATTGGGAATAACCACATTGAGGGGGTTGGCCGCAAAAAAGGCAATGGCCTGGGGATACACTTCTATGATGTCTTGCTTTATCATCACATCGGTTTCGCCATTGTATCCTGTTACGGTGAGGGTAACTGTATAGGTGCCCGGCTGGAAATAGGTATGCGTGGGATTCTCGGCAGCAGAAGCGGCTCCATCGCCAAACTCCCAATAGTATTGAACGCCAAACTCAGATTCATTGACAAACTGCACGGTTACGGGCTGACACCCGCTGTTCTCGCCTGAGAAATTGGCAACCGGCAACGGCACATCAATGATTACCTCCTGGGTAAACTGGTCGGCACACATACCATTATCAGCAGTAAGAGTAATGGTAAAATTCCCCCATGCACCGTAAGTGTGCGGGTCGGGGTTTTCGCCAAACGAAACATTGCCATCTCCCCATTCCCAGAAGTATACTGACTGGTCAGCTTCGCTGGTATTGGTTACAGCGAAGGTTGCATCAGGGAAGGTTTGCTGACCCGGTGTTACCTCAAAACTGGCTTGGGGCTGCGGCAATACAGTGAGCACCTGAGAAATAGAATCCAAACAACCTGTAAAACTTTGAGCCACCAGCATCACGTTGTAATACATGGTTTGATTGCTGAAATTGTGAAAAGTGTGCGTGGGGTTGTTCTGGTCTGAGAACCACTCGCCGTTCGAGTACCAGTTGTAGGTTGCTCCTCCTACCGACTGGTTGAAGAACGTAGCCTGCAGCGGACTGCAATCAATGGTATCCACAGAAAACAAAGCCACCAATTCAGGAAGGATATTCACAGGCAGGGTGCTCTGATTGGAACATCCGTACTCCGAAATACCGTGCAGGTTCACATTGAAGGTGAGCGACTGCCCGGTTTGGTTCTCGTAAACTTGCGCATGCTCAAACGCCGATTCATTGGAAGTTGCACCATTGCCGTAATCCCATGTATAGGTTTCCACACCTGTTGACAGGTTCTGGAATGTAACTTCAAAAGGAGCGCAATTGGACACCTCCGATATATCAAACTGAACCTGTGGCAAGGGGTAAACCGTTACTACCTGCTCATTGTTGGCCGAGCAGCCAAAACTGTTGAAAGCAGTGAGTGTAACCGTGTACTCGGCAACCTCCGTTCCGCTGTTGTGAAAGACGTAGTTGGGGCTCTGGCCACTACCCATGTTACCATCGCCGAAATCCCACATAAACGAAGTTGCGCCCTGCGAGTTGTTCTGGAATCCTGTTTGATACGGTGTGCATCCACCCTCGCCTGTTGTAAAGGCAGCGGTTACCTCGGGGAATACCGTAACCTCCTGCGACCATTGTGCGCTGCAGCCAAATTCATTGGAGGCGATAAGCGAAATAGAATACGAAGCAGGACTCAACCCACCGTTCTCATACACATGCGTATGCACCGAATCAGCAACCTGCGAAGTAGCTCCGTTGCCGTAGTTCCAGGAAAAGAAATCAGCGTTCTCTGAAAGGTTGATAAGCTCCATCTCAAAAGGTCCGCATCCTGCAAGGGCGCCCGGCTGCACCATGGCAGTGGGCTGAGGATGTACGGTAACAGATTCTTCGAAAGTATCTGAACAGCCAAAGCCGTTTTGCGCGGTAAGAACCACATTAAAACTCACAGGTGCTCCACTTGTGTTTTGATAGGTGTGCGACGGAGACGCTGTGTTGCCTATAAAGCCGTCGCCAAAATCCCAAATGAAAGATGAAGCTCCTACAGAAGTGTTCTCAAACTGCGCATTCAGCGGAGCACAGGCTGTTTCAATAGGGTTGAAGCCGGCGCTTACTTCGGGGAATACGTTCACCTGCTGGCTAACTGTAGCCTGACATCCGAAGTAGTTGGTGGCGGTGAGCTGAACTTCGTAATTGGCAATGGCAGAACCAACATTGCTAAAGATATGCGCATGAGCCGCGTCGCTAACCCCGGAGGTATTTCCGTCGCCGTAGTTCCAATGAAAGGAGTCGGCAAACTGCGATTCATTTTCGAATTCTACTTCGAGCGGACCACAACCGTTAAGGGTGCTGAGCGACATCGCGGCCACAGGAATCGGATGAATGGTAATTTGCTGCGACGCACTGCTTACGCAACCAAATCCGGAAGCCACTTCCAGGCTTACCTCATAGGTGATACTGTCGCCGGGAACCCCGTTAAAAACATGCTCAGGGCTCTGGTTGAAGTCCACAAAGCCATTTCCAAAATCCCAGCTAAAAGTGGCTCCTCCTACCGACTGATTGTTGAACGCAACGGCCGTCTGGGCACAAACACCTTCGGGCATGTCAAAAGCGGCAATCACATCGGGATACACCTGCACCACCATTTCACTGGTGTGCGAGCAACCGTCGTTGGTCTGGGCCGACAAAGAAACCGTGTAGCTGGTTAAGGCCGATCCTGTATTGTGAAAAGTATGCTCTACAACAGGTTCTTCTGTGGTTACGACCGTACCATCGCCAAAATTCCAGGTGAAGGTATGTGCGTTTTGCGAAAGGTTGCTGAAGCTGATATCCAACGGGCCACACCCTGACTCCACATCGGCAGTAAATTGCGAAATCGGCGCTGGATTAACGAGCACATCGCTGTAGGCTGTGTCAATGCAACCAAAAGGCGATGTGGCGATAAGCTGTGCCTCAAAATTAATGGGTACATTGGTATTGTTGTGATAGGTGTGTGCCGGCGACTGACCCGTAGCAACGTTTCCATCACCAAAACTCCAGTTGAGCTGAATGGCTCCCAAAACATTAGGGAACTGCACGGTGAGCGGGCTGCAACCCGAATCGGGCAGTGTATTGAACGAGAAATTTGGCTCAGGATAAGCCGTTACGGTTGCGTAGGCCGTATCGTGGCAGCCGCTGCTGGCAAAGGCTACGAGCTGAACCAGGAAGTTCTCTACAAAGAGCCCCTGATTCTGGTAGGTATGTACCGGACTGTCTTCATCAGAAAAGGGTGAGCCATCTCCAAAATCCCACTGATAGCCAATGGCGCCCTGCGAGTTATTGAAAAACTCAGCATCGAAAGGAGCGCAACCGGGCAGGCTGTTGGAGGTAAACTGGGCCACAGCTCCCGGGTAAACGGTAATGATCACGGAAGCGGTATCGGTACAGCCAAATTCGGTAGATGCCACAAGCTGCACCTCAAAGTCAATGTTATCGGAAGTGAAATTCATGAAAGTATGCTGTGGCGACACATTGCTACTCAGCGCGCCATCGCCAAAAACCCAAGTGTAGGAAAACGCTCCTTGCGACTGGTTGGTGAACTCCACTGTGAGCGGGCCACAGCCTTCGGTGACACTTGCGGTAAACGCCGCTTCGGGCACCGGTTCAACCTCAATTTCAAAATCTTCACTGGCAGAGCAATGAGGTGTGGCAACATCAAGTGTGATGTTATAGGTACCGATGGCATTAAACGTTGGGTTCACCACGGAGCCGGTCAGTATGCTATCGCCGTTGATGTCCCAGATCCATGAAACAATACTGTCGCCTGGTGCAGCAACCGACTGGTCCACAAAGGTAGCAGGCACTCCTACGCACACGTTTTCGGGTAAAAATCCAACCTGTGGGGTTTGATAGACAAAAACTTCAGTGTGGTCGGTGTTGGAACAGCCGTTTGCTGAAGTTACTGTAAGCGTTGCGAGATGCGCCCCGGGAGTAGTGATAGTCATAGCCGGAGGAGTTGGCAAGCTGCTCAACTGCCCCTCAGGCAGTATCCACTCCCATGAAGTGATATTGCCCGCAGTACCGCTTGAAAACTGCACCGTAAGTTCGTCGCAGGCCGCAGGGTTATCTACATTAATAATGGGCGTGGGAGCAGGAAGCACCACAACCGGAAAAGTAGCTGTGTCGGCGCAGCTTCCTGCGGCTCCGTCAATGGTGGCTACCAGTTGCACGAGGTATGTGCCCGGGTTGTTGAATGTTCGGGTGATGTTACCGGAGCCGGTATTGATCCAGGGATTGGTGCCGAAGTGCCATGAAAAAGAATTGGCGTTGGCCGATGATTGATTGACAAATACCACAGACTGTCCGGCGCAAATGGTATCGGCACTGGCAGTAAAAGCTGCCTGGGCAGGCTCAACAATCTGCACGGTAATTACCGCAGTATCCTGTCCGCAGTAATTGCTGTCAATCATCATAATCTCGTAAGTACCAAGTCCGGGGTAAGCGATGGTCTTGGGGAAGGTGGGTGGCCACGGTGTCCAGTCAATGATAGAGTCCTGACCGGTACCCCAGTAATCACCAAAGTTCCAGTACTCCTGGCGCTGGAAGATATTACCTTGAAACAAACAGTTTCGCTCGGTGGTGTTCAGAAAAGTGAAAACGGTATCTGGATAGCACTGCACAAAGTTGGACGGCGTGATGGCGGCGTCGTCCAAATCCCAAATACGAATGGGGTTAAAGGTAGCCTGACTGGGCCCTCCCTGAATGGTGTTACAATAGTTCTCGGCGGTGAGTGTCACCACCGTTTCGCAATCTACGGTACCCTGCTCATACAAATGACTGATGGTTTGGTTCCAGTTGGTGTGGTCAAAAACCAATGGCGGACTGCCATCGCCAAAATTCCAGGTAAAAACAGTGGTTTCGGAGACGTTGGTGCTCGAGTTGATAAAATCCATAACCTGAGGCGCACAGGCCTGGGTAAGCCCTCCTACCGGGATCTGGATAGAAGCACTGGTAGCCTCCTCCATCACCACAACCCCCTGTACTTCGCAGCCTGAAGCAATCTCGGTAAAAGTTACCACGAAAGTATCAACCGTGGCGGTGTACAGGTGGGTTACCGAAGCGGGAGGCACCAACGATGCGCCGCTTTGCACAGGTGATCCATCGCCCCAATTCACCTCCCACTCACCGATGGCGGCGGGTGATTGAAGTGTAAGCGTATAGTTCCCTCCGTTGCAGGAATACCAGTAGGGATTTGCTACCGGAGTTCCATTAAAATCGTAAAATGTAGGGCATTGCGCACTGGTATTCAGCACGCTGAAAAGTATCGCAACCAGGAGGAGTCCGCTAAACCGAAGTGTTTTCCACGTTTCCATGACCTTTTTTACGCGAGAGAGCACTCAAAAGGTTCGGTTTTTTGGCACTTTTTTCAGCAACCCCGCAACATGATGGGTGTATTCAACGCCAAATCAGCGGCAAAGCGAAAAACAACATGAAATGGAGGAGACATCATGCACCTGCCTGCACGAGCCTCCGCGCTTCTGAGCGCAACACCCGAAGGGCATTTTCGTTGGGTGCTCTTCCTACTTCACTCAAAATGCTAAAAACAAGGCGGCTCATCTCAAGCCCCGTAGCTTTTGCTCCCATCTTTTCATGGGCAATGTTGAAGAGTTGAAGGGTTTCCTCCTTTGCCTGCACCACGTGTTTCCAGGCCTCGTCTGACACGTAAATCTGCTGACTGAGATTGTGGTCAAACTCTTCCCGCACGGCCTTGGCCAAATCGTTGCGCAAAAGATCTGCCGACATCCCGCCCTGGTGCATGCGCATAATCAATGCGTCGGGGGTGATGCGCTCAAGGTACAACACCAAACGCTCGTAGGCCTGCGCCCTCAGTGCCAGCATGCCGTTGGAGCTGCCTCCTGCCTGCGCTACTACCGCACCGGATTTTGAATGTGCCGCCTTGAAAAGCGTGAGTTCCTTATCGAGCAAAGTAGCCCGGTGATTGAGGTATTCACGGTAGATAAATGCACTACCCAATACTGCAATCAATACCGGAACGGCAGTGTATGAGAGGGTTTCGACGTACTCGAGCATAGGTGTTGATTTTGGTTCAAAGATAGCACCACGCCTACAACGACCAACCGCGTAGAAATGTTATCCCGCGTTGTGTTTCCGCTCTGATTTTTCGCGCAGATCAGACTCATCCTCGCCGGTGAGGGTAGATTTGAGTCCGCTAAAAATCAAACGCCACCAGTAATTGAAGATGAATTTCTCCGGGTCGCGTTCAGCATACACTACGCCCTCCCGAACCCTTCCTTTAGAATCGGGGTTGGCAGACGGAACCAGGGTTTTATTGAGCAGACCCGCCAATGCCTTGCGAAAAATGTTCTGCCTGTCCTGATAATCGCGGTCCATGATTTTGATTTTGAGACCGTCATATTCAAAAAGCACGTCGCCAGTTCCTTCTTTGGCGTTGGCAGCAATGTTCCAGGCAAGTTGCCTCAACATACCTGATTCCATTCCAATGCGAGCCTGCGGCTCTAAGAGGGGGTTCAAATCGGCAAGCGCCATTGGGCCGAGCCTGCCACGCATGGTGAATCCGCCCCGAAGGTCGGTTAAATCGTAGCGAAAAGTTCCTGTAATCTGACCTTTACCCATCAACCTGCCGGAAACATCGATGTGGAGATGATGGTCATCTTCGAGCTTGGCCGGTAAATTGGTAGCATTGGTAATCAACGCGTTCAAGTTGTCAAAAAACAGGTAAGAAGTTCTTTCGGATTGATTGTCGGGCCGCTCGCGATAACCCGCCCTTCCGTCCTCCAACACTACGGTGCGCAAATCCAATCCCAGCGGCAATTCGCTCAAAATCTCATGCACCATTTTGGGGTATACATAATGCCTGTCATCAACGTGTTTATCGCGGTAAACCTCAACCCTGGGCGAAATAATTCTCACGGTATCCGCGTGCAATTCGCTGGTTCGGGCAAAGTGGCGCACATCCAGACCAAGTATCTCCAGACTACTGTTTTCGAGCATGATCCAATCTACTTCGTGCGCAAACTGATGCACGTATACAGACGGAGCCAGCTTGTTGATGTACTTCAACTTTTCAGCAACAAGTCGCGCTTCATCAGTATCAAATCTGATATTCAGGCTCCGAACTTTGGCGCGGTCCTCATCAACATGTACCTCCACACTTGCCGCATTACCCGAAATACGCTGCACATAAAACAATTCCTTGTCACTCAAAATCATATCTTTACTTAGAGCAAATTCATCTGCCTGCACATTGAGTTCCTGAATATCAAAGCGCACTGAATCCGTTTTGGGATCCATATTCACAAACGACGCGTCGAGCACCCGGAGATGCTTTACCGAGATTAGGTCGTAATCATTGTCGCGTTTTTCATCAGCAAGATAGACCTTCTCAGACTTTGCACGTGAAATTTTCAAGGTTGCATGCCCCGGACCAACCAGAGCGCTGTCAAGCACAATTTCATTCCGAAATATGAGATGAAGCCAATTGAATCCGGTGATGACTGCGTACTCTACGTTCAGGTTAAAATCCCATTCACCGTCCGCCGGTGCCAGCGCTACTTCTCGCCACATGCGAACATCCTCCATGCGCAGATTGGTACCGCGAAAGTCGTAGTCAAGCCATAGGTTGCCAAACTCCACCTCGTGGTTTTTAAACTCGGCAGTGCGTGTAAGCAAGCCTTTCACAATGCGATTTGCATTGGCATTGAGGTAGGCATTGATGGCAAGGGGCAAGGCCCAATACACCGCTATGGCCGCAAAAAACAAGACCAGCAAACGAAATAACCACCTGTTTTTCATCGTGCCTAAATTAAGCAAGATTGTTAAAGCAGCACCTTAAAAGCCAAATATATAAACGAACACGCCACCGAAACACGGCGAAGTGCGGAACTCCGGATAAGTCGTGCGGCTGGTTATGTCGGTTTTCCACAATTTTGTTGTCTGTTACCCCTTTTTCGTTCACAAGTATTAAGACCCTGACCCCGAAAAGAACCGTATCTTTGCGTTGCTATGAAAGCCCCCAAATTACCGATGCTTTTTAAGGCCGGGCGTCAGGAGCCCCGCCGCTTTCGCTATGCGCCGCGCGTGTACGACGAACGCAAAGAGCGATTGGAAAAACGCAAGAAAGAGATTGAGGAAGAATTGAAACTGGAAGAGAAAATAAAAACCGACCATCGCTACCAGAAATTAGAAGAAGACCGAAGCAGCTACCTGCGATTTGAGCGCCGCCGTCAAACCAGGCAATCCAACCTGAGGCTGGTGGTAATCCTTGTGGCCCTTCTGTTTGGAACCTATTTGCTGCTCAGGCGGCTGGATATTCTGGGTAGCGCCGAAAAGCTTTTCTGAAGCCGAAGCCCATGAGTGATATCATCAAACTGCTGCCCGATTCGGTGGCCAACCAGATAGCCGCCGGCGAAGTAATTCAACGCCCCGCATCAGCTGTAAAAGAGCTGATTGAAAACGCGGTTGATGCCAATTCAACCCGTATTCAACTTGCCGTAAAAGATGCAGGCCGCACCTTGATTCGAGTGATTGACAACGGCAGCGGCATGAGCGAAACCGACGCCCGTATGAGCTTTGAGCGTCACGCGACCTCCAAAATCAACGATGCGCAACAGCTTTTTTCTATTACCACCAAAGGTTTTAGAGGCGAAGCGCTGGCATCCATTGCCGCAGTGGCTCAAGTGGATATGCAAACGCGCTCACACCATCAGGATGTAGGTACGCGCATCCTGATTGAAGGCTCCAGGGTTAAATCTCAAAATCCGGAGGCCTGCCCGGTAGGCACCTCCATTGCCGTCCGAAACCTGTTTTTTAACGTTCCGGCACGACGCAACTTCCTCAAGTCCGACCCCGTTGAACTGCGCCATATCATTGAAGAATTTCACCGCGTGGCACTGGCCCATCCCGATATTGCCTTCAGCCTCACCCACAACGACAACGCATTATTTGACTTACCGGCCGGAAAGCGCAAGCAACGCATTGTGGGCATTTTTGGCGAAAAATTCAACGAGCGCATAGTACCCGTTGAAGAAGAAACACCGGTGCTCAAAATTGAAGGATTTGTGGGCAAACCTGAGTTTTCGCGCAAAACGCGGGGCGAACAGTACTTTTTTGTAAACAACAGGTTTATCAAGAGCGGCTACCTCAATCACGCTGTTAATATTGCCTATCAGGAATTGCTGCAAAGCAGTGATTACCCGGCTTACTTTCTCTACCTTCAAATAGATCCGGCGGAGATTGACATCAACATTCACCCCACCAAAACCGAAATCAAATTTAAAGATGAAAAGCTGGTGTATGCCATGCTCAATTCGGCCGTAAAACGTGCGCTGGGCCGCTTTAACCTCACGCCAACCCTTGATTTTGAGCGAGAAACAAGTTTTGATTTTCCCGAACAGCCCAACAGCCGCGAAGTGCGCCCGCCTACCATCGATATCAACCCCGATTACAACCCTTTTCGGCAGCCAGGGGGAAATCAGGGCGTAAAGAGTGGTCACAGCGAAGCTTTTCGGAAGCTGCGTGATATGTACGAAGGTGTTCAGAATGATGTGCAAACCATTCAGCAGGATTCAACGGTACCCGGAACAGCAGCGCTATTTAACTCCGACGAGGAAAAAAATGAGTACCCGTGCTTTCAGATGCACCAAAAGTACATTGTAACGAGCATTCGATCAGGCATACTTTGGATTCACCAGCAGCGCGCCCACGAAAGGGTACTTTACGAGCAACTGGTGGCCAATATGGCGCACAACAAACAGGCTACCCAGCAGGCGCTCTTCCCCGACACACTGCGTTTTACCGCTGCCGAAAGCGAGCTCCTACGATCTATGCTTCCCGAAGTAAGGCAATTGGGCTTTGACCTTGAAGAGATGGGCAATCAAGGTTTTGTGGTGAACGGACTACCTGTGGATGCCGCCCATCGCGACCCGCGCTCCCTCATTGAAGAACTGCTGGAGCAATACCAGTTGCACGGTGCTAAAGAAACGCTGCGAACAAGTGACCGCCTGGCGCGTTCATTGGCTGCAACACTGGCCATTAAAACAGGCCAGCGGCTGCAACAGGAAGAAATGCGCGATTTGCTCGACAGGCTCTTCGGCTGCGAGGTTCCGGGTCGCTCACCTTCCGGCAAACCGACAATTGTTAGTTTTACCCTCGATGAAATTGACGCTAAATTCGATTAACGCATGAGCTACTACCAGGGCGGTGGAGGAATGTTTGCCAATATGCCTCCGGTTGTAAAAAACCTTCTCATCATCAATGCACTGGCATTTTTGGTTTCGCTCTCTCTGGGCGCAGACCAATGGGGCTACATCCTCAATCGAACGCTCGGTGTGTACTACTTCGGCTCGCCGCGCTTCGAGCCCTACCAGATTATCACCTACATGTTTATGCATGGAAACTTCATGCACATCTTCTTCAATATGTTTGCGTTGTGGATGTTCGGCACAAGCATCGAAAGGGCACTGGGCTCCCAGCGCTTTCTGATTTACTACTTCGTAACCGGAATCGGAGCGCTGGTGCTTCATTTAGGCGTGCTTCACTATGAGTACATCAAAATCACCGCGGAGCTCACCCCGGCACAAATTGAAATGGTGAAGCAGGAGGGGCAACAATTGTTGGAATCGGGCAAAAACTACACCCATTATGCTCAAGGCCAGCTGAATTACTTACTCAACATACCGACAGTCGGAGCCTCTGGTGCAGTGTTCGGAATCCTGCTGGCCTTTGGCTTGCTGTTTCCCAATGTGGAACTGATTTTGATTTTTCTCCCGATCCCCATCAAAGCCAAGTACTTCGTGATCTTTTACGGGGTAGCCGAGCTTTTTGCTGCCATTGCCGACCGGCCCGGAGACAATGTAGCCCATTACGCCCACCTTGGCGGAATGCTTTTTGGGTGGATTTTGTTGAAATTCTGGGGTAAATCCTCGTCCAATCCGTACATGTAATGGGTATTGCCGACGATATCAAAAAGATGTACCGCGAGAGCAACATGGTGGGTCGCTTCATCATGGTGAACGTAGCGGTGTTTCTGGCTGTGAACCTCGTCGGACTGATTGAAGTACTGACCCAAACCTCCATTTTCAATGTGGTGAAGTGGTTTGCCGCTCCGTCCGACCCCATTGATCTCGCTATGCGTCCGTGGACAGTGATCACCTACATGTTTCTACACGAGCGCTTCTGGCACCTGTTCTGGAACATGGTGATGCTCTACTTTTCGGGCCGCATCTTCTTCGACCTGCTCGGAGCGCGGCGGTTTGTGAACACCTATTTTGTGGGTGGACTGGCCGGATTGGCACTTTTCATCCTGTTTTACAATATCTTTCCGGCATTTGAGGCCCAACGCGGTGCGCCCATCATGGGAGCTTCAGCGTCGGTGCTGGCCATTCTGGTTGCCGTAGCTACCTACACTCCAAACTACACGATTTTCCTGCCCATTATTGGGGCGGTAAGGCTTAAGTGGATTGCCCTGCTTTTTGTGGTGCTCGACTTTATCAGCATCCGCACAGGAGTGAATGCCGGCGGTCATATTGCGCATTTGGGCGGAGCGCTCTGGGGGTTTTTGTGGGCGCGGCAACTTGGTCGTGGCAGAGACATCAGCGCGTGGTTCGATACTGTGGTGGGCATTGCCCTGGCCCTTATTCCACGTCGCAAAATGCGGGTAGTGCACAGCAAAACCAAGCCGGCGGGAAACACAGGCCCGTCGCGCGGCAGCTCCTCCAAAGTCCGAAACGAAGACGAAGTGATTGACGAAATACTCGACAAGATTTCCAAATCGGGTTACGACAGCCTCACCGAACGCGAAAAAGAAATCCTCTTTCGCGCAAGTAAAAAATAAAGCGTGAAAAAAGTCGGTGGCATCCTCAAAGCCATGCTCTGTGCAGCCACGGTGGTGTTCAGTGCGGCCTTGCTGATGAGCTACCTCGCAATGAGGGTGAGCCCAGTTCAATGGCCCGACCTCGCGCTGTTCGGACTAGCCTACCCTCTTTTCCTTCTCGGCACCTTCGCCACATTTTTACCCCTGCTCATCAAGCGCTCCCGTTGGTTGTGGTTGCCACTAGGGGTACTGGTGATAGGGCTTCCTGTACACACAGGTTTTTTTGCCCCGGGTTTGCAGGCCGCACGTCCGGATAACGAAAAATCCGTGCTGCGAATCATGAGCTATAACGTGGAACTGTTTGGCTTTTACCAGTTCAAAGTCAAGCTTCAACGACGTAACGCGGTTTTTGAGCAGCTATCCAGTAACCCCGCTGATGTTTACTGCTTTCAGGAGTTTTTCTACACACACAAAACAGATCGTTTCGCCACGACTGACACGCTGGTAACCCTGCTCAACGCCCCCCACTACCACAGCCATTTTACGCACGAGGTGCTGGGAATCCAGTATTTCGGGATCGCCACATTTTCGCGCTACCCCATGGTAAACAGGGGGGTAATAGAATTCCCCAACGACAAAAACAACATCTGTATTTTCAGCGATTTGCTCATTGACGACCAGGTAGTGAGGGTGTACAACAGCCACCTGAGTTCCATTCGTTTCTCGGGCGATGAACACGAGTACGCAGCAGGGCTTACGGCCGGTGATGCCCCGGTTGAAAAGCGACGGCTTCTGAAAATGTACCGCAAAATCCGCTCGGCATTTGTAAAGCGCGCATGGCAAGCCGAGCTTATCCGCGACCACATGGCCTCCTGCCCTTTTCCCATCATTTTGTGCGGCGACTTTAACGACACGCCGGTTTCCTATACTTACCGTGTTTTTAACCGCATTTTGAACGACACTTTCCGAATGGCCGGCCGGGGAATTGGAAACACCTACATTGGAAATTTTCCCTCGTTCAGAATTGATTACGTTTTTACGTCTGATGAATTTGAGCCGCTCAGCGCCCGCGTATTACCCGAAAAACTCTCCGATCACCACGCGCTGCGGGTGGATGTGCAATACTGACATACACTCCACACCACAGAGATGCCCTAACTTTGGCGCAGCAAGATTTTGAAAGCGGAAACCTTCCATATCAGCCTCGGCGATTACTCAGCAGCGGTGCACCATTTTGGCCGCAATCCGCAGCATTCTTGCGTAATACTGATTCACGGCTCTATTGAAAACGCGCGCATTTTCTTCTCGCGCTCGGGTAAAGGTTTTGCGCCGTGGCTGGCCAAACAGGGCTATGATGTGTACGCGGTTGACCTGCCGGGAAAAGGAGCAAGCGAACCACGTATTGGCCGCTCTTTCAAGCACAGCCAAACGCGGTTTATCACGGAGGATTTACCCGCTATTACGAAGAATATTCTTGAACGAAACAAGAGCGGAGCCTTGCATTTTGCCACCCACTCATGGGGAGGCGTGTTGGTTCCGGCGATGCTTGCGCGACAAGATTTCCCGGTGAAATCCATGGTGTTTTTCGGAAGTAAGAGGCGCATTTCGGTGATGAACCTACGCAGGATTTTTATGGTAGATGTTATCTGGGCCATGGGTGGACTGGGGATTTCGGCTCTGTTGGGCTACCTGCCTGCGCGTGCCATGCGTATGGGCTCAGACAACGAACCGCTACCGTTTTTCCGGCAAACCAACCGTTGGGTGTACAGTCGCCGCTGGACCGACCCCGAAGACGGATTTGATTACGGCGCCGCTCTGCGCAGTAAAGCCCTCCCTCCTACGCTGTTTTTTGCGGGTATCCGCGACCACACCCTGGGCAATCCGGTGGATGTGGAGCGGCTGATGCACGAAATGCCCAATCCGCGGCACGAGTTGCAAATCCTCGGCAAAAACTACGGCAACGTGCACGATTATGGCCATATTGATATGCTCACGCACCACCGCGCCCACGAAGATCATTTTCCACTCGCAGCAG
>REDV01000064.1 GCA_007695365.1 Cryomorphaceae bacterium
GAGCTGTTTGCATTCTCTCAAAACGTTGGTCAGGGGCTTCCCCTTTGGTTGCCTAAAGGTGCCGCGCTTCGTGAGCGACTCGAAAACTTTTTGAAACAAGCGCAGCGCAAAGCAGGCTACGACCAGGTGATTTCTCCGCACATCGGAAGCAAAAACCTGTATGTCACATCAGGGCACTACGCCAAATACGGTGAAGACTCTTTTCAACCCATCCAAACTCCGGCCGAGAACGAAGAGTTTCTGCTGAAACCTATGAACTGCCCACACCATTGCGAAATATACAAAACCCGGCCGCGATCCTACAAAGATCTTCCCATTCGCTTTGCTGAGTTTGGCACAGTATATAGATACGAGCAAAGCGGAGAACTGCACGGCCTTACGCGTGTTCGCGGATTTACCCAGGACGACGCGCATATTTTCTGCACACCCGACCAGTTAAAGGCAGAATTTCAGAAGGTGATAGATTTGGTGCTCTACATTTTCAAAACGCTAAGTTTTGATGACTTTACCGCGCAAATCTCGTTGCGAGACCCCGATAATCCGGACAAGTACATTGGTAGTACCGAAAACTGGGAAAAAGCTGAACAAGCCATCATAGAAGCAACGGCCGAAAAAGAACTCAAAACGGTGGTTGAATACGGTGAGGCTGCATTTTACGGGCCAAAGCTCGACTTTATGGTGAGAGACGCCATTGGCAGAAAATGGCAATTGGGTACGATTCAGGTTGATTACAATTTACCTGAGCGTTTTGAACTTGAATACATCGGTGCGGACAACCAAAAACACAGGCCAGTAATGATTCACCGTGCGCCTTTTGGATCCATGGAGCGTTTTGTAGCCGTACTGCTGGAACACTGCGGTGGAAACCTGCCTTTGTGGCTAACTCCCGACCAAATCAGAATACTTCCCATCAGCGAAAAGTACCAGAGCTACGCCGAGGAAGTTTTGAGTTTGCTGAATATTTCCGATATTCGCGGCTTTATTGACGATCGGTCTGAGAAGATTGGCAAGAAAATCCGCGACGCGGAACTTGACAAAGTCCCTTACATGCTGATTGTTGGTGAAAAAGAAGAAGAAGCGCGCGAGATTTCAGTTCGAAAGAAAGGCGAAGGAGATCTGGGAAGTATGACACCCGAAGCCTTTGCTGCTCACATCGAGGCGGAAATTTCGCGTGAATTGTTAAATAACTAAAACACAAAAGCTATAGCTCGTAAATTTCAAGGTCGCGGAAGGGTAATCAAAAAAAATCCCCATCGGATTAACAATGAGATTACCGCCCGACAGATACGTTTGGTTGAAGACGGTGTAGGCGCCGAAGTCATTTCTGTGGACGAAGCTTTGAGGAAGGCTGAAGAAGCCGAGTTGGACCTGGTAGAGATATCACCCAATGCCGACCCGCCTGTTTGCAAAATCATTGACTACAAGAAATTTCTCTACAATCAGAAAAAGAAAGAGAAAGAGATCAAGAGTAAGCAGTCAAAAATTGTTGTGAAAGAAGTTCGCTTCGGACCCAATACAGACGACCACGACTTTGAATTTAAGTTGAACCACGCAAAGAAGTTTTTAGAGGAAGGCGCAAAGCTGAAAGCTTTTGTCTTTTTTAAAGGACGGACCATCGTATTTAAAGAACGAGGTGAAATATTGCTGTTGCGATTTGCGCAGGAACTGGAAGAACACGGCCTTGTTGAACAAATGCCCAAGTTAGAAGGTAAGCGCATGATTATGATGATAGCACCTAAAAAGAAAACAAAGTAGTACTAACCCATAAATCACAGAGGACATGCCAAAGATGAAAACAGTTTCCTCTGCCAAAAAGCGGTTTAAAGTTACCGCCAGCGGCAAAATCAAAAGGAAACACGCGTTCAAGAGCCACATCCTTACCAAAAAGTCAAAGGTTCGGAAGAAGCGCCTCACAGCCTTCACCATTGTGGACAAAGCAGATCACGCCAACGTGCGCAGAATGTTGCTCGTTTAATAAGCGTGAAATTAAATCAGGTCGTTTAACCGGGTACTGAGCCAAAAAACAAGATCCTTTAAAAAGGGCGCTTTGTACCAAAAAACACAGAAACATGCCAAGATCAGTAAACTCAGTTGCCAGTAAGGCACGCAAGAAAAAGGTCCTTAAACAGGCCAAAGGCTACTTCGGACGGAAGAAAAACGTTTGGACCGTAGCCAAAAATGCAGTAGAGAAAGGTTTAACCTATGCCTACCGCGATCGAAAACAGAAAAAACGCCAGTTCCGTGGATTGTGGATTCAGCGTATCAACGCCGGTACACGAGAACACGGAATGAGCTACTCTGAATTCATGGGTAAAGTAAACGCCAAAGGAATTGAGCTGAACAGAAAAGTTCTTGCCGATTTGGCCATGAACCACCCCGAAGCGTTTAAAGCAGTGGTTGACGCTGTTAAGTAAACCCCATTTTACTACTTTGTTCAAAAAGGGAGGCGAAAGTCTCCCTTTTTTCGTTGTACACTCTCATTACCTTCGGCTCAATTGGAATGCGGAATGAAAATTGAATAGCTTTGTATCCAAGCCATAAAACAGTTATGTACCGACATCTTATTTTTTGCATGGTTTTGCTGCTCTTGGCAGCTCCCCAAGCTTTTGCCCAGAAAAAGAACAAGAAGAAAAAAGACAGCGGCACCCCTGAAGCCGTTGAGCCAACCCGCGAACCTACCAATACCCTGGTTGAATTTCCTTATGATGATGTGGACTGGTTAAATAGTCCACAACGTATAAGACGAGCCGCTCTTAATGGCAAGTTTGTACTACTCAGTTTCTGGGCCATGTCGTCGGAGTTATGCCTGACGCAGTTAGATTGGATGAACCAATTAAAAAAAGAACATCGATCACTGGAAACCATTATTGTGCACTCTCCAAAATATCCGGCTGAGCGCGACACCTCTTTCCTCAGAGACGCTATCATCAAACACAATATTCAGTTTCCCGTCCTCAACGATCAAAACTTTTTTCTCTGGGACGAATACATGATTGAAGCATGGCCCACACACCTGCTCTTTAACCCCGAAGGAGAGCTTGTGATGCGCTGGCAAGGTGCCAAACCAGGTGCCGATTTCTCCGATTTCATTTCCCGGTATGAAGGACGTGTAGTTTCCACAGGGTCTTTCTACAGTAGTGAATTAGGTAAATTTCAACAAGGATTGATGGCCTTTCCTACTTTTATTGAAAACGACGGAGTCATTTTTCTTTTTGTTAGCGATACTCGAGGAAACAGGATACACAAAGTAGATGTAAATGGCATTGTTGAAGAAACCATCGGAATAGGTAAAGAGGGTTGGACAGATGGCAGCTATATGTCTGCAAAGTTCAAGGGCCCCAGGGGCATGGCTTATCACAAATCGGATAGTGCATTGTATATCGCTGACACCGGCAACAATCTCATTCGACGTTACGACTTGCGCAAGCAAATGGTGAGTACCGTGCTCGGCAATGGTTTGCGCAGTTTTGAAATTCCCGATACCATCATCGGATCAAGTCACGGCTTGAACCAACCCACCGACATTACCATTGTGGACGATTTGCTCTACATCACCATGACAGGCTGGAATCAAATCTGGAAATACAACTTGATTACCGGCATTGCGGAACCTCATGCAGGCACCGGAAAATTTGGTTTTGAAGACGGCAAGCTGGAAGCAAGTCTTTTGGCCGAACCCTATGGTATAACGCACGATAATGATGGTGTGATTTACTTTACCGAACGACAATCAAGCGCTGTGAGATCGTTAACCCGCAACCGGGTAGTAACCATTACCGGAAAAGGAGTTTTTGAATACGGCGATGTAGATGGTAAAAGCAAAGAAGCTCTATTGCAAGCTCCGGCCGGAATCACATATCACGCAAAGAAGTTATACGTTGCCGATCAGTTCAACAACAAAATCAAGGAAATTGACCCGGGTTCAGGACGTGTAGAAACCCTCATCGGAACGGGAGATCGTGGATACAGAAACGGAAGTGGACTTCGGGCTATTCTCAATAAGCCCACTGGGTTAACTTTTCTTCGAGATAAAATGTACTTCTCAGACACCTACAACCACAACCTGCGTGTGTTCAACCCGGAACGCGATTTTGTTCGACCTTTTGAGTTTGAGAATAAATTTGAAATGAGTTTCCAAGCTGTAAACAATACGCAACTTTTGGAACTCGACACCATCTATGTTCCGCGTGGCGAATCAGGTATTACCCTACAATTTGAGCTGGGCGGTAACTGGTATATCGAAGAAAACGCGCCCAATGAAGTCATTATCACCCAGCGTAACATTGGCGTTCAACCCGATGATGATGGCTTTAACCGTGAACTGGGGCAAATCCGACTTGAGATTGAAAATTATGGAGCCCTGACTCATTTCTTCGCAGACGTATCTCTGTTTTATCGGCCCGTTGACAACGAGCAGCTCATTTTTCACAGAACATTTACCGTGATGGTTCACGTACGGATGGACGAAGAAGCTCCACCGGAGCAAAACGTTTTGTTTATTGTGCCACCCTTACGAACGGCGCATCACTCTGCTGAGACCGATCGCGGCTAAATCATGCTGCGGATTTACCTCAAGTGTTTGTTCAAAATAGCTTTTTGCCTCTGAGAAATTTCCAATCAGCTCGTAGCACAGCCCAAGATTGTAGAAGGCATCGTCGTATCCGTCAAAAACCTCAATGGTCTTTTTGAAAAAAGGTATGGCCGCCTGAGGTTCTTCGTAGTACTCAAGCCAGATGAAGCCCTGATTAAACCATGCCAGGCCATTGTTCGGGTCGATCGCTACCATGTATTCATACAGCTCCATTGCCTCCTCCAGCCTGCCTTGCTCCTGAAAATACATCGCTTTGGCATAGAGCGCCTGCACGTCATCCTTCCTTACTTCGAGCGCACTGTCGAAATAGTCGAGCGCTACATCATCGTTTATTGAACTGAAGAACGAACCTAGCATCATAAAGCCATCAAAGAAGTTTGGGTTCAACTCAATGGCCGTCTGAACAGATGAGATAAACCTTGAGGTATCGCCCAGTTCATAGTGAGCATATCCTTTTATAAAGTAACCCTGATAAAGCTGATCGTTGATGCGCAGGGCTTTGTTGGCTAGGTTAAAACACTCCTGATATTGCCTCAGCAGCAGTTGAACTTCGGCCATCTTTAAAAGGGCTTCGGTATTATTGCCATCGAGCTCAAGGGCACGCTCAAAACTGTCAATGGCTTTGTCCACTTTTTTCTGAGCATAGAGAATCTCACCTTTTGAAAGATGGAAGACCGCATTCACCGAGTCGAGTGTCAGTGACCTGTTGATATCCTCCAAAGCAAGTACCAGGGAGCCTTCTGCAATATGTGCTTCTGCTCGCCTGGCATAAAGCACAGGGTTTTTGGGATCCTTTCTTATCTCAATTGAGATTTCATCCGCACGCGATCGAGGCACTTTTTCCTCACTTCTATCGCCATCCTGTCGAGTTGTTGGCTCATCCGAAGCGCCGGGTTCGTTGCACCCAATCACCCCTATCAACGAGACTATCACTATCCAAACGCCAACTCTTATCATAGGAATGTTGTGTTTCAAAGTCTGAATTTCACTTTTTCGGAAAGCAAAAATGGGGCTTTCAAACGAAAGCCCCATGAACAAAATGTACCAATTCTTTACTACTCCGGCTGGTGTGTTTTTATTCGCTCTTCCAGTTCCTCCTGCAGTTCGGGGTTATCGGCAATCACCTGTTTTACGGCATCCCTACCCTGCCCTAGTTTGGTATCGCCATAGCTGAACCACGACCCGCTCTTTTTCACAATTCCCATATCTACAGCCAGATCCAGGATTTCTCCGGTTTTGGAAATTCCCGCTCCGTACATGATGTCAAACTCTGCTTTTCTAAAGGGAGGGGCCACCTTGTTCTTCACCACTTTCACCCGCGTGCGGTTTCCGATCACTTCGTCTCCTTCTTTTATCTGACTGATACGACGGATATCAAGGCGGATTGAAGCGTAAAATTTGAGCGCATTTCCACCGGTGGTTGTTTCCGGGTTTCCGAACATCACACCAATCTTTTCGCGGAGCTGGTTGATGAAAATACAGCAGCAACCGGTTTTACTGATAGTACCAGTGAGTTTCCTGAGGGCTTTTGACATCAATCGGGCTTGCAGTCCCATTTGAGAGTCGCCCATTTCCCCTTCAATCTCAGCACGAGGAGTAAGGGCAGCTACTGAATCCACCACCAGCAAATCTACCGCACCCGACCGAATCAGGTTTTCGGCTATTTCTAGTGCCTGCTCGCCATTATCGGGTTGTGCAATAAGCAGTTCACCGGTATCAACACCGAGGTTTTCGGCGTAAAAACGATCAAACGCGTGTTCTGCATCTACAATGGCAGCAATACCACCTTTTTTCTGCACTTCGGCAATGGCATGAATGGCAAGGGTGGTTTTACCGGATGATTCTGGCCCGTAAATTTCAATGATTCGTCCTTTTGGATAACCTCCAACTCCCAGGGCCATGTCAAGCGTTACTGAACCCGAGGGTATGGATTCGACCTGCACAACGGCGTCGTCGCCAAGTTTCATTACTGCCCCTTTTCCAAATGATTTTTCAAGTTTATCAATGGTAAGCTGCAAGGCTTTAAGCTTTTCTTTGTTCGCGTCGGTAGACATAGTAGTGTGTTATTTGAAGTTTAACAATTCGTTGATTTGGTTGCTATGCTCTTTGGTTTTCACTTTTTCGATCACATGCTCAATCATTCCTTTTTCATCGATGATAAAGGTAGTACGCAAAATACCTTCATACTCCTTCCCCATGAATTTCTTTTGACCCCAGGCACCATAAGCCTGAATGACCTCCTTATCGGTATCGGCAACAAGCGGAAACGGCAACCCATACTTCGCACGAAACTTTTCGTGTTTTTCATCTGAATCCGCACTAATGCCGATTACTTCAATTCCCGCCTCTAGCAAATGTGAGTAATCATCACGGAGATTACAGGCTTGAACCGTACAACCCGGGGTATCATCTTTCGGGTAAAAATAAAGAACAATTTTCTTTCCGGCCAGATCACTGAGCTTTTTTGATTGTCCTTCAACAGTCTGAAAAGTAAAGTTGGGTGCCTTCTGGCCAATTTTAAGTGTATTCATCTCTTTTTGATTTTTACAAAGGTGCTTAGATAGGTACGTAATGTATGTACGTACCACAAAAAAAGGTGGTTTTTGTTCAACTTTTTCCTAAGTCTCTCAAAACTAGCAAATCGTAGTATTTGCGGGGCTTTCAAGCATCCTTAAGCTGGCTGTAATGTTCGATGAATGGTGTTTTTTTGCCGATGAATTAGTTTCAGGTATTGACAAGCGCCTTTCTTTGATCTAATTTTGTCTCGCTTTGAAACACAAATAGTATCTAAATGTAACCCACACTCGATAAACGCGTATTGAAGTTCGGAATGAACAAACCGAACCTCTTGTCAACAAACTTTTCAATCTTCTGATAACCAAAACTAAACAGAAACGCAACTACGTTGCGCCCTGAACTTGTATTGCTTTAACTCATGAATAATAAACACAAAACCCTCATTATGAAAACCTTGATATTCACCCTTGTGTGCTTTGTGCTCAGTGGAATCACAAGCATCAATCTGGCTTACGGTCAGGAAGTTCAATCAATAGCTCTCACTAAAAAAGGTGAGCTTCGAATCCCTGCAGAATCTGACCTTGGACAATCCTTTAGGCTTGATTTGAGCCATATGGAATTCAAAACAGATCTGGAAATGATTGAGTACATCCGAACGAAATCGGGTGACCTTCATTTGATGCGTGCTGTTCCTCATGAGAAAGCAGCTATCCTCTACCTAAAAGCAAATGAGCGTCCTGACTGGACGGATGTAGAGTGGAACGACTACCTGAAAAATCAACAACAGGCAGAATTCAACAACAAAAAATAATTCAGCATCCGTCGAAAAACAGCCAATATAAACACAGTTGAGATGAAAACAATCACTACAAAACTAATTGCCGTTCTGAGCTTAATGCTCTGCGGTTGGTTTCCTGCAGCTGCTCAGCTTCAAGTTACTCCCAACCCGACGGCACTTGAACTAATTGAGGAAATTGTTGGACCTGGAGTTACCGTGTCGAACATCAACCTCAATTGCGCACCCGACGCCTATGGCTTTTTTGCAAATGGCAATACAACCAACATCGGAATTGGTGATGGTGTTTTGCTAACCACTGGCAAAGCAACAGACGCCATCGGGCCCAACCTGGTTGGGAACAAATCTGTACAGCATCCGTCGGCGTATCATGGCGACCCCGATCTTCAGCTTTTGGTATCGGCACCTTTATTTGATGCCTGTATATTGGAGTTTGACTTCGTGGCTACTCAAGACCTAATTACAGTACAATACGTTTTTGGATCCGAAGAGTACCCCGAATACGTTTGCTCTCAGTACAACGACGTGTTTGCATTCTTCGTGTCCGGTCCCATACCCGGTGGAGGAACCTATCAAACACAAAACGTGGCACTCATCCCTAACTCAACGTTACCGGTAGCTATCAATACGGTGAACAATGGAACATCTGGTCAACATGGCAATGCTTCCAACTGCCAGTCTCTCAGCAACTCGCAGTACTATATCGACAACACCGGAGGTTTAACCATTGAATACGATGGGTTCACTGTTGCACTAACAGCGCAGGTTGCGATTGTACCTGGTGCCCAATACACCTTCAAATTTGGAATTGCGGATGCCGGAGACGGGTTGTGGGATAGCGGGGTGTTTATCAAAGCATCCAGCTTCTCTTCGTTCCTGTGTCAATCAGGAACCATCGGTTTTGAAGAAGGCGCTCCTTCGCCCATTACTTTTTGTGCAAACAACGGCCTGGATGACGTAATTAGCGCCGCTCCCCTGGGTCTTACAGGTGGCGACAACTACCAATACTTTTTAACCAATAGCACAGGTACAATATTGGATATAAACAACACCGGATTATTTAACCTCAATAGCTACGGACTGGGGTCATTTTTCTTGCAAGCTATTTCATGGTCAGGTACTATTACCGGACTTGAAATAGGATTACCCATTAGTGGCATTGCTGCCGTTGCGGGTGAGGGTTGTTTTGAATTAAGTAACGCTCTGGAGGCAATCCGTATCAATTGTACCGAGCCTCCTTTTATCCTTCTTTGTCCTGATGATGAAATTGTAAGCTGTAAGGACGAAATCACTTCCAACACAAGCGGACTCCAGTTTACGGTTGATTGCGGCACCAATGCTCAGGCAACTGTAAGTGCAGGTTTGCCTCAACTTATTTCAGGTGGTCAAAATTGTGATGGTTCGGTTTACCGAATCGTTTACACCGTAATTGACCTTTGTGGAAATGCTGCTCAATGTCAGCAGTTGTTCACTATCAACAACCAAGGGCCTGTTATCACAACATGCCCTTCCAGCCCTGTGCATATTACAAGTGGTTCTCAAATCGCACCTACCCCAGGAAGTGTTTCATACACCACATCTTGCGGCCTTAACGCTACTGTTGTTGCTCAGGGACCCGTTATCTCAGACAACGGCTGCGGAAGTACCACCTACACATACAACCTTGTTGTAACAGACGAGTGCGGACGCACAGCAGAATGCGAGCAGGAGTTTATTCTTACTCCAACCAGCTTCGATATCGCCTGCTCTAACCACCCGGTTTCAAACGTTGCAAACCATAGTGCCAGCTTTGCAGGAGTGAAATACAACTACCCCTCTACTGGTCAGAGCACCTGGTACTACTGTGTCAATGGTGGAATCAACCCATCTCTTAACTATACTGTTTTCCAGATGGATGCGAGCTGCAACTTCAATGTTGAGCAAATGGGAACCTGGAGTGGTAACGGAACAACACTCAACCCATGGGCAAATACTACTCAGCCGACAACAGACGCTCAATCGGGCGTGTACGGCTTAAAGTTTGACGATCCTTTTGCCAACGGACAAACCAGGAAGTACTACTTCGTATTAGACAACAACTATGCAATCAGCGATATTCTTTGGGTTGCCCAAGGTGGTATCGTTCAGAACTCAGGTATTATCGCCGGTCCTTCGCTTGGTTGCAACCCGGCTAGCGTAACACTCAGTGTTACCTGCCCGGAGTCACCACAAACTTTTGAATGTATTGGAGACGTACCTGCAGCCACACCAAACGACGTAGTTTTCGAAGGCGGTTGTGGAACAGTTGAAGTTTCAATCGATGAAACAGTATCGAACGGTACAGGTTGTCCTACTGACCCGATCGTAGTCACGAGAGTTTATACTATTTCTGATGATGTAAGCAGCATCACTTGCGAAACCACCATCAATGTTTTTAGCGCGCAGATGCCGCAAATCGCACCGGTAGAAGACATAACTTTGGAAGGTTGTAACCCGGTCTGGCCAACTGTTCAAACTTCATGGACTGGAGTCTGTGGCGCCGGCGGTATGATAACTGCTGTTCAAGGCCCACTAACCGTAGATGGCTGCATTGAGACTTTGAAGTTTATCTTCAACGTAACCGATGACTGCGGTAATTCTGCTTCTGCTTTCACCTACGTTTCGCGAATAGTTGACAATGAGAACCCCGTAATCAATACTCCCGCAAACTTCATGCTCGACGGTTGTAACGCTGACTGGCCAAGTTTATCGACTACCTGGACGGACAACTGCTCTGCTGGTGGCACCATTACTGGTATACCGGGCGACGTTCAAGAAAATGCATGCACTTCAACTTTTACCAACAATGTATGTTGGAGTGTACCTGGTCTAAGCCATTTTACGCTTGCTTTGTGCGAAGACATTACTGCCTCAGATATTCAAGCAGTTCTGATCAATGGAATTCCCTACAGCAATTGGACGGTAGGAAATGACCCAACATGCGGTGTGTATGGTTTGAAATGGGATGATTTACAACTTGGTGAAAATACTTGTGCTGATTTCACTGTTGTATTGAATGATGCCTACTTATCTACTACATCAACCGGTTTTCTCAAAGCTGGTCCTGATTGCACAAGCGATGAATTTACGGGTCCGGGTTGTGAAACCATTGAATGCGTTTGCATCCAATCAAAAACCTACACTTTTATTGCTACTGATGACTGTGGCAACACTTCAACAACAACCACTACAGTGTATCGCACCTTTGACGAGGTTCCTCCGATAATTAATGCGCCAGAAGATTTCTTACTTGAAGGTTGTAACCCAGAGTGGCCCGAACTTTCGGCTACCTGGACTGATAACTGTTCAGACGGAGGTACTGTCATAGCCACACAAGGGCCCATTACTGTAGATGGTTGTATCGAAACACTTAAGTTTTTCTTTAACGTTACTGACGAATGTGGAAATTCAGCTTCTGCATTCACTTTTGTTTCTCGGATTGTTGATGATGTAGCTCCGTCTATTGACGCACCTGCTGACTTCGCACTGGAAGGTTGCAACGCCAACTGGCCTGAACTTACCGCCAACTGGAGCGACAACTGCTC
>REDV01000065.1 GCA_007695365.1 Cryomorphaceae bacterium
ACAGGCTACTTATAGAAGGAAACGCCGTGGCTGAATTTGCGTCGGCAGCTGAGGCCAAAGGATACAGCTCGCTTGCGGAAAAACTTTTCGACTTTCCCTTTGTGTCAGGCGTGTTCATCATGAGCAACTTCGTTACCATTACCAAAACCGAGCAAGTGGAATGGGACCTCATTGTATATGAGCTTCGCGAGTTTGTGCGCGACTTCCTCATGAACAATGAAAAAGCGGTTGAAAAACTCCCGGAAATTCGAAAAACCGAAGTGGTTTCAGAAGACCCCAAAGTAAACAGCGAGCCCGTTGTGCCCTCCGAATTTGATGACCAGATACGGCAGATCCTGGAAGAGTATGTTCGTCCCGCAGTGGAAAACGACGGCGGTTTGATTGACTTCAAGTCGTTTAAGGACGGGATTGTAACTGTAACCTTGCGCGGGTCTTGCAGTGGTTGTCCTTCGTCGCTCAGCACCCTAAAAGGAGGCATAGAAACCATGCTCACCCAGATGATTCCTGAGGTGAAAACAGTGGTTGCAGAAGAGCTCTAACCCTTAGTTGGTTCGCAGAACGTAGCGCACACCAATCTCCAGCCCTCCCGTAACATTGTAGGTAGAAGGGCGGTTAGGCTGCGTATCGAAAAACGGCGCACTTTTATCCTCCGCATCGGTAAACCCTGCGTCAAGCCTGATTCCCACGGTGAGCTGAAGGAAATCGCTGAGGTGAAAACCGCTACCCAGCGCCAAAACCGCACCGATGTTCAACGCAGAATAGTTTTCAGAAGCATCCAATCCTACCGGGCCAATTATTGGTAAATTGGTTTCGGCTGTTGCAGAACTCAAAATGGCAATCTGCGGTCCCGCGTTGAGGTAAAAGAAAGCTGTTCCGTCAAACCCCGAATGGTAGTGAAACAACACCGGTATTTTGAGATAGCTTGTTTTGGTGAACAGCTCTGCTTCGTTAAACTCGTATCGCTGCCCTTGGTTGGAGTAGATTACATCCACACCCAAACCTACTGCATCGCTGAAAAACCATGCAAAGTTGGCTCCAAATGAACTTCTGAATGTGGGCACATATTCCCAATTCGCATTATCAGAGTCATCGCCGTTAAACATCCAGGTACTTTGAGGCGCTCCTTTCAATCCGGCGTGTAATCCTTTTTGAGCATGGGCCACTCCGCAAACGAGTATCGGGCCTGTAATAATCGCGGGTATTTTCATGTTGCTTGGTTTTTGATTTGCGGAGAAAGATAGCAGATTTTGTTGTTGGAATTGTTGTGAGTTGAGATTTCAGGCCTTAACAGCCATCTCGCATCAATGGCTAACTTTGGTCGGCTTTTTGTCCTAAGCCGATTGAATATTGTTGCCTATGATGTTTCGCCACTTTTTGTTTGGGCTGTTTACCTTCGGTTTACTGATTATGCTTGTTGTGCGCTGCGGAGCACCTCGTGAGTCACTGCGCACCAGGGTTGAAACAGCTTCGTACAGCGATGCGTGGCGCTCTATTGACAGCCTTGACCAGCGGGGCCGCTACGGAACGGCTCAACCACTTGTTGCTACTCTTTTACACAGGAGCACGGCCGAAAACAACCCCGCACAGGCCCGCAAAGCATTGCTCTACGATTTGAAGCTGAGAAGCCACCTTGAGGATGCTCCACAGGAAACGATCTGGCCACTCATGCGTGAAACCATAGAAGCAGCCGATTTTCCCACGCGCGAGGTGCTGCAAATAACAGCGGGTTCGGTGCTGTGGGATCAGTACAACCAACTTCGCTGGACCTTAAAAGAGCGAATTTCCGAGGTCACTTCGGATGATATTCGAATGTGGTCTGATAACGATTTTCACCGCCAGATATCAAGCCTGTTTCAACAGGCGCTTAGCCAACCCGAGGCCCTTTTTGCCCTTGAAGCAGGCTTATTGACCGAGACCTTAAGCGGTTACCCCGACGCCTGTTCCGGCCTACCCACTATGTTGGATGTTCTGGCCGCGGAAGCGGTGGATTATTACCTTTCCGATGAAACCAATTTTTATCCTCTTTCACGGGCTGTGTCGGAGCCATCGGTTTTACTTTCCGGACCGGAGGGTTTTGCAGCCATCACCCCCAATGAACTACCTCGCAGTCAATGGCACAGGGCTATTGAGCTGTTTCAAATGCTTGATGGAATTCACGCTTCCAATGGCAATCAATTGGCGCGGGCCGAGTGGACTATTGAGCGCATCAGTAAGTTCAGAGGTCTGGGGCTTGTTCAATACCCTTCTCAACACATAGAGCATGGTTTGGAGGCTTGCCTGGATGTGTTTACCGATACGCATGCTCTTGCGCGCATGCACCTTGCCCTTGCCAATCATTTCGAGAAAAGAGGGCAAAGCGCGGCGCACGGAACACAAGCGCCGGAAGAGCGCTGGTTGTATGTGGAAGCACTGAATCACTGCGAAAAGGTGTTGGCTGCGGACGATATTCCCGAACAGTGGCGACAGGAGGTTAATGCCATTCAAAATCGAATCGGGCGCATGGAAATGGACATCTCTACCGAGCAGACCATCCTGCCCGGGGAGCCCTGGAAAATCCTGATTAACTATAGAAACATTTCTGAGCTGTACTACACGGTTGAAGCCTTTGATTACGAAACCTACCGTGAGATTATGAGCCTGCGAACCAAGCCCGAACAGGTTCATCAAATTGTTACTACTGCCCGACTCAGAGGACTTCCGCACCGCATTCCACTGAACGATGAAGGCGACCATTTTCCGCATGCACTCGAAATTGCCCATGAGCCTTTGGAGGAAGGGTTTTATGTGCTTATTGCTGCGCCATCGCGCGTGGTGAGCATGGAACGCACCAATGTAGTGATCGCGCCCTTCTTTGTTTCAAACGTAGCGTGGATGCAACAACAGGGCGTGAACCGGCAACACTCTTTTCGGTTTTTGCATCGCAAGTCGGGCAGAGCCTTGAGCAACATGCGGGTGGAAATTTATGAACAGCGCTACCACCCGTATCAGAAAAAGAATGTGTTTGAACTGCTCGGCGAGCAATTCACAAACAGCACAGGCGAACTCAGCCCCAACACCCCCGACCGCGACATCCGTATAGCAATCAAGGCTTTTCATGCCGACAAGGAGCATTGGGTTGAGCCGTCTTTTTATCAACCCAAAAAGCCCGAACCCCGCCCATCAATTATCCGACATCATCTTTTCACCGATCGTCAGGTATATAGGCCCGGGCAAACGGTGTACTTCAAGGGGATTGCTGTGAATCACGACGGCGACCAACGCGAGATTGTAAGCAACCACCAGGTGAGCGTTATACTTTACGATGCCGGGGGCCAAAAGGCAGGTAATCTCCAACTGACTTCAAATGACTACGGAAGTTACCACGGCTCTTTTGTGCTGCCTTCAACCGGTCTCACAGGAACATTCCGCATAGATGCCGGAAGGGATGCGCGGTATTTCAGCGTAGAAGAATACAGGCGACCAACGTTCAGGGTGGATATTGAGCCGATTCAGGAGACTTTTTCGCTCGGAGACAGTGTTCTGGTAAAAGGGGTGGCAACGGCTTTAGCGGGTTTTCCCGTGGCTGGCGGGGAGGTCACGTATCGAATTGTGCGACGAGCCGAACGACCCTGGTGGCGCTGGATGCCTCCGCACCCGCTTTCTACCACAGAGATTTTCAGCGGCACCACCCGCACAGACGAGTCGGGAAGGTTTACGTTTTCGTTTGAGGCTACGGAGGGGGCCGAACAACACAGCCCCGGAATGCTCTATCGTTTTGAAGTGATTGCTGATGTGACCGACGCATCCGGTGAAACGCGCGGCAACACGCGAAACATGCGCATAGGCCGCGAAGCGTTTGCCCTCTCTGCCGACTTCTCGGAACGGATGCAGGTAAGTGAATTTCGCAACAAACTGCTTCTCGCAGTCAACCCCGAAGGTGAACCGGTTGACGTGACCGGAAAGCTGCAATTGGTTCGCTTGCAAATGCCAGAGGAACCCCTTCGGAACCGGTTATGGCCCGTGCCCGACCAAATGCAGCTGGATTCTGCAAACCACCGCCGTATTTTTCCGAATGATGCGTACCGGACATCACCGGACATTGATTCCGCAGCGAGAATGGATACGGTTTGGCAAGCAGCAGTCTCCCCAAACGAAAATCTGTTATTTGGCAATGTTCCCACCACCCTCTCTTCAGGGTGGTACCTACTGGAAGCGCGGGCAACTGACAGACGTGGCAACGAAGCCACCCTGGAACAGCGAATCACCCTGTTTAACCCATCGCAGAAAAAGGCACCCACCATGGATTTTTTATGGTCTCACACCTCGGCCGACCGCGCGCAGCCAGGCGAAACCATTACCCTTTGGATTGCCTCGGGTGCGCGGGTCAAAGTATGGGCAGAAACAGAAGTTGACCGCAAGATAACCCGTAAGCAAAAATTGGAACTCAACAACAACCTCACAGCCATCGAGGTTCCCGTTACCGAAGATTGCCGGGGTGATTTTGCGGTTCACCTCAGCGTGATTCACAACAACCGGGCATTCACCCGAACACATCACATTGCGGTGCCATATACCAACAAGGAGCTCACAACAACCCTGCACACTTTTCGCGACAAAGTAGAACCCGGTGATCGTGAAACATGGGAGCTTCACGTCGCCCGTCACGATGGCAAACCTGCCGACGCCGAGGTGCTGGCAGCCATGTATGATGCATCACTCGATGCCCTCGGCTTTAAAAACATCTGGAATTTACGCCTCTTTCAAAGTCGCCCCGTTACACTCGGATGGTCAGCGGGTTCCGTTAATTGGCGCCGTGGCTGGAATATGTATGTGGATTGGAATGAGGTGGTTCAAGCGCCCACCAAAGGTTCTTGCAAACTGAATCGTTTTGGCTATTCAGGCTTGCAGCCGCGATATGCCCACCCCATGATGTCTCGAACCGACACCGAAATGATTATGTTGTCAGAGGCAGATGAGGTGATCGCCAACGATATGGACCTCACCCAAGAACCGGAAGAGGCAGGGAGCCCGGGTGAGCTTTTTACTGTTCCGGTGCGAAAAGATTTCAGGGAGACGGCCTTTTTCGAGCCGCAGCTATACACCGACGCCGCGGGATCCTTGCTGGTTCGCTTCACCGTGCCCGAAGCACTTACCACCTGGAAATGGATGGCTCTTGCCCACAGCAAGGACATGGCCGCCGGATCGCTCGAGCAGGAAGTGGTGAGCCAAAAAAGCCTGATGGTGCTGCCCAACTTACCTCGTTTGCTTCGCGTGGGAGATGAGGTACGACTTGCCTCAAGGGTGTCGAACACCAGTGAAAAAACCCGCGAAGTTACGATAGAGCTTACGCTGGAAGATGGCGACCAAAGTGGAGCTGATACACCTCGTGTACAAGACAGCCGACAGCGGTTTGTGCTGAATCCGGGCGAAACCAAAGCGGTGTATTGGGAAATGGATGCCCCACAAACGCAAGGGTTGTTGGCCGTGACAGTGCGGGCTTCTACCGAGGGTGCGCAGGATGGCGAGCGACATCTTTTGCCGGTGTTGCCCCGGCGTGTTTTGATGACCGAAACCATGCCCTTTGCGCTGATGGGGCAGGGCGAGAGATCCATGGTTTTTGACGCACTCAAAAAACAGAAAGACGGTGACGGTCGTGAAAACCACGCCCTGATTTTGGAAAGTAGTACCAACCCTGCATGGTACGCCCTGCAGGCTTTACCTTTCCTTGCTAACACAACCAACGAGAGCGCAGAACAGGCTTTTACAAAGTTTTTCTCTCATGCCATGGGAGGCCATATCCTTCAGGCGAATCCGGCATTTGCTGAAACCTGGAACAGCATCGCGGAAGAGGACTTGCCAGCGTCAAATCTTGAGCGCAATCAGGACGTAAAGAACATCATGCTGGATGAAACCCCCTGGATGACGCAGGCGCAAAACCAGCAGCAGCAAATCAATCAGATTGCAGGCTTTTTGAATGCAGAGCGCAACAGCGAACAGCAGCGGGAAGCGCTGCAAAAACTTCGTGATTTACAGGGCGCAGATGGCACATGGTCGTGGTTTCCGGGGATGCGCCCCAACCGCAACGTCACCCACCAGGTGTTGGCGGGTTTTGGGCGTTTGCGACGAGTGAACGCCATTCAGGAGGAAAATCTCCAGAACTTCTGGCAAAAAGGTGTACCAGGTGCAGACAAGTTGTTTGTTGAAAGTTTTGAAAAGGAGCACCGTAACCAAAACAGCAATAGGATTTCTCACACCGACGCGCAATACCTTTGGATGCGCAGTTATTTCACCGATTTGACCGCCACCAAAGAGGTGAGGACGTACATGGATTCATGTTTTGCAATGGCTTTGGCAGACCGACGACACCTCAGCCTACACGGGCAGGCCATGCTGGGGCTGGCGGCAGCGCGGTTCGGACAAAAAGAATTGGCCGGAGAAATACGTCTTGCGCTCCGGGAGCAATCGCGCTTTACGGATGAGCTGGGCAGATATTGGCGGCAGCAGCCCGGGTATTTCTGGTACGAACGCGAAGTTGAAACCTCTGCCCTTATGGCTGAGCTTTTTGGAGAGGCCGAAGCCGAAAGTGACTTTGTGAGCGGTATTTTGTTTGGGCTTCTTCGCCATAAACAAACCAATCACTGGCCCACCAGTACAGCCACCATGTACGCCTGCTATGCGCTGCTCATGCAAAACACCGAATGGGTCAGCCCATCTGCGCGACCTGAGATTTCTGTAGGTAGGTTCAACATTGTTTTTGATGATGGGCCGGTATCCGACACAGAAAAACAGGTGCAACCCGAGGCCGGCTCAGGTTACTTCAGGGCTTACTGGAAGCCCCGGCAAATCTCTCCGGCCATGGCTGAGTTGAGTGTAAAACAAACCACGGACTCTCCGCTGTGGGGAGCGGTTTACTGGCAGTATTTTCAAGATGCCGATGCCGCTCAGGCGGCCGAAACACACCTCAAACTGAAGCGTAGCTATTTTGTGGTGGGTGAAGTGAATCGCCTGAGCAAAGCAATGCCAGTGGATGAAGCAGCCATTCGCCCGGGTAGTCGCGTGTTGGTGAGGCTTGAACTTGAAACAGAACGAAGTATGGAGTTTATGCACCTGAGTGATACACGACCCGCAGGATTTGAGCCTGTTGAGTCGCGCTCGGGAGTTGATTATTCAGGCGGACTAGGCTTTTACCGCTCTGTGCGCGATGGGTCTACACACTTTTTCATTGAGCACATGCCCCCGGGGCGATATGTGTTGGAGTATGAAATCAGGGCCGCGCTCACTGGCGATTTTTCATCCGGAATTGCCCGACTTCAGTCCATGTACGCGCCTGAGTTTATTGCCAGAAGTAAAGGCGAGCGCATCACTATTCAGCCCTAAGCAATTCGAATCGCTATATTTGCTTTAAATCCAAAAGCCATGAAACGACTCCTTTCGGTTTTAGCCTTACTCGCCCTTATAGCCTGCGACAATGGCGGCCAGCAAGCGCAAAAAGAAACCACCCCTGAAGAAAGCACTGACCAACCGCCGGTGCGCAAAATGCCGGTGCACGATGACCTCTATACGCTTAACCTTGGTGTTCCCGAGGATTATGTTGAGGGTAACGACTGGGTGGTAAGTATGAATGAGTCATTCGGGTATCTGGAAGTGAGCAGCGGGGATGTTTACCAGTTAATCATTCTGGACACTGAGAATGAAGAACCGGGTCTTGATGCCGTGGTGACACGTTTGGAGAGTGACCTGGTCTTTCAGTTGGAAATAGCCGAACGCCTCGATAACGCGTTGCTGTTCAAACAGTATATTCCCGGAACAGATCGCGAGTTCTGGCATTTTGTCGTTGTGTTCAAGAATCAGGATCAGTACTACATTGTGAAAGACCAGCCTTTGGTGGAACTCAACGCTTACCAATCTCGTAAGATATTCGATGCGCTGCTCCATGCCGCCAATAACTGGAATGACCCTACGCAATCCTAATTTTGTTCGACCATGAGGATCCTTGCTTGTTTTCTGCTCCTATCGGGCAGCTTGTGCGCCCAAAACCACGAAAAAATTGTCCTTTCAGGTGTGTATCAGGGAAGTGACCTGTACGTGCAAAACCCCTTTAGTGGCCAGGGAGTAAGCTTTTGTGTAACAGAAGTACGCGTAAACGGAAAAGTTACTTCCGATGAGGTAAACTCCAGCGCGTTTGCAATAGATTTTCAGGTGCTGGGGCTGAAGATAGGCGAGGCGATTGAAGTTGAGATTATTCATCGCAGGGGCTGTGAGCCTCGCATGCTTAACACGGAGGCACTCAAACCGCGCAGCACTTTTCAGGTGGTTTCTATTGAAGTTTCACCCGACAACGTGCTGCAATGGGTCACCGAAAATGAGGCCGGCGAGCTTCCCTACATCGTGGAGCAATTTCGCTGGAACAAATGGGTCAAAGCCGGCGAGGTGCCGGGAGTGGGTACACCGGGCGAACACAGCTATCGCTTTCAACTATCACCACACAGCGGCCTGAACCGGGTTCGGGTGCGGCAAACAGATTTTAGTGGAGAACCCCGGGTAAGCGGAGAAGTTGAGATTCAGGGAACAGAACAACCCGTTACTTTTGAGCCGGTGCGCGTTCGTGACTACATCAGGTTTTCGTCGCCTACCAGCTACGAAATTTTTGACCGCTACGGCAATTTAGTGGCGCGTGGTCACGATAGTAAAATTGACGTACAGAAACTTGATCGCGGAGAGTACTATCTCAATTATGACCGCAGTTTTGGTGAAACCTTTAACAAGCGATAAATTGTGCTGAAAATTGAACACATCGGTATTGCAGTCCGCAACATCAAGGAGTCGGACGAACTCTTCAGAAAGCTTTTCGGGTCGGCAGCATACAAAATGGAGGAAGTAAAAAGCGAAGGGGTAAAAACATCTTTTTTCAAGGTAGGCCCCAATAAGATTGAGCTATTGGAAGCCACCCATGCGGACAGCCCCATAGCTCGTTTCATCGATAAGAAAGGGGAGGGGATTCATCACATCGCCTTCGAAGTGGAGGACATCCACGCCGAGCTGAGCCGGCTGCGGAACGAGGGGTTTGAGCTTATTCACGAAGTGCCCAAAGATGGAGCCGACAACAAGCTGATTGCTTTTCTTCACCCAAAAGGAACAAACGGGGTGCTTATTGAGCTTTGTCAAGAAAAGCCGGCAGAGTTGGATTGACCCTTCCGGTGATTTAATGCAGCGAGGGAAAGTCCTTAAAGACGTCCAATACCGTTTCGGGCTCGCGCAGCCAATGCGTGTGTATGCCCGTTTTCTTGGCCCCCTCTATGTGCTGCTCTGAGTCGTCGATAAAAAAAGTTTCCTCAGGCTGTAAGTTGTTTTCGCGGAGCACAAAGTCAAACACTTTTTGGCTGGGTTTACGCATTCCTATGCGGGAGGAGAAGTACACTTTTTCAAAAATACGCTCCAGCGCAGAGGGCCCGTAGCTGTCCTGTAAATAGCGCTGAAAAGCTTTGATGTGAATGGAATTGGTGTTGCTCAGCAAGAAAAGACGATAGCCTTTATTTTTCAGCATTTTCAGAAGTACAATCCTGTCTTCGGGCAGAGTGCCCAGAATGCTGTTCCAGGCCTCGTCAATTTGATAATCGGTCACCCCCTCCGGTAAAAACCTCCTCACCTCCTTACGAAATTCAGCAGGTGCTATTTCGCCCCGCTCAAACTGGCTCATAAACCGGGCCTGCGATGCCTGGGTGAAGACTTTTTCGAATCCGGTGGCGCCTAGTTTTTCAAAGGCTTCAATGGGTTTGTGGTAGTCCACATCAAGCAGAACACCCCCCAGGTCGAAAATGATGTTTTTGATCTGCGTTGGCATAGTGGTATTGAAAGGTGCAAAAAAAAAACTGCGACCAGCTTTCCGGTCGCAGTTGAACTTTGTGATTCAGATTATTAAATTTCGAGGTGTGCCTTCACCAATGGGGTCACATCTTCACCACCCTTGTACAACACAGTACCTGAGCTGGTGTCGAGAATGTACATGAAGTTATGCTCTTTGCCCACCTGCTCAATGGCTTTGGTAAGACGATTAATCATGGGCTCCAGCAACTCATTTTCCTTTTGCTGAATTTCGTTTTGGGCATTTTGCTGAAACTCATTGATGCGTTGCTCAAGCTCCATAATGCTGCGTGCCTCACTCTCGCGGATGGTCGCGCTCATTTCGCCCTGGTCGTTTTGATAGGCTTGCACCTTTTGCTGGTACTCACTGGTCATGGCCTTCAGGCGCTTTTCCAGAGTTTGGGCCAGGTTTTGAATCTTTTTCTCGGCATCGGCCCGCTCAGGAAGCAGCATAAGCAACTCCTGAATATTGGTGTGACCAAGTTTTTGATCCTGTGCCTGAATGGCTGTGATGCTTCCACAAAGCAGCACGGCTACAAATAATAATTGTTTCATGGTTTTGTCTTCAGATTGTTCGTTAGGTAATTTATCGTTTGATTAGGATAAAACTGTGCCAAACTTTTTATCGGGGCCTACCTCCACCGGGGGCGCCACCCCCTGGCATTCCACCGGGAGCTCCGCCGGGCCTACCGCCGGGAGCCGCACCAGGTCTTCCACCACCGGTTCCGCCGGGCCTACCTCCCGGAGAGCCCATTTGATCACGGCCACCGCCCGGAGCTTGTTGTTGTTGCATTCCGTCGCGGCCATCGTCACGATCATCGTCGTCGCCATCACCTCCGGCTGAGCGGGCATCTCCCGGACGGATACCCATGCGGCGCAAAATACGGTCGCTAAGATCAAATTTGTTATTGAGATACAGCACATTGCTGTTCACCCCTTTATCAAACACCACCATATAACCGCTCCGGTCTGCCACTTCGGCAATGGCTTCGTAGATGTTGTCTTGAATGGGCTGAATGAGTTCCTGACGACGCTTAAACAAATCGCCGTTTACCCCAAATCGTTTGCGCTGCAATTCCCGCACTTCGGTAGACTTGGTGGCAATTTCCTCTTCACGTTCTTTAATCATGTCATCGGTCAGGAGGATACGTTCAGCCACAAGGGCTTTTTTAAGTTTGTCAATGGTTTCGTGGCGTTGCTCAATTTCTAACTGCCATTGTGCCGAAAGTTGATCCAGATCTTTCTGCGCCTCGTGGTACTCAGGCACACTCTCAAGAATGTACTTGGTATCCACCACAGCGTACTTCTGCGCAGCGAGCCCTGCACTGATGAACAGCAAAGTGAAGAGAAGAATAGCCTTATTCATGGGAGAGAAGTTGGCGCGAAGCCGCGAAATTAACCATATTTTGTTACAGTTCTCCAAGATCCATGCCAATGGTAAAGTGAAACTGACCCTGCGGACGAAGGCGGCCGCTGGGATTAAACTGCTCGGTTCCAAACCCTGAGTGCGTTGGGTCAAAACGATCAAAGCCCCACCCGTAGTCTATACCCATCAAACCAAACATTGGCAGGAAGATACGCAAGCCAAACCCAGCTGAGCGCTTGAGTCTCAATGGGTCAAAGTCGCGAAAGTTTAACCACGAGTTACCTGCCTCGGCAAAGCCCAGCGCGTAAATGGTTGCGCTCGGATTGAGTGAAATAGGGTAGCGTAGCTCCAGGGTGTACTTGGCAATAACATTATCTCCTTCAATGGCCGACATGCTCAAATCGGGGTATCCGCGAAGCGCAATGATTTCACGACCATCAAGCTGGAAACCTGAGAGGGCACTACCCCCAAGGTAGAATCGTTCAAATGGCGATGGACCGATAGCAGAGTTGTAATAGCCGAGGTATCCCCAACCGGCTTTGGTGCGCAGTACAAGCTTGGGCGCGAGTTCTGTGAACCATTCGGAAGTAAACTTCCATTTGTGGTATTCTACAAACTGGTATCGCTCAGACGCCGGTATAGTGGCGTAGTCCTTATCGCTAAACAGGCTGAACGGCGGAGTGATGCGTAGGGTCAGGGCAACGTTCGATCCGTAACGAGGGTATAGAGGGTTGTCAACGGAGTTGCGCGAAATGGCCAATAGGAAGTTGAAGTTGTTTGCGTTACCCTCCGAAAACACGAACACATTTCGGAAATTGTCGAGGGTGTAATACTGGTAGTTGATAGACGTAAACATCTGGAAGAAGTCGTCGGGCCATGGCAGCCTGCGACCAATCCCTACACTACCCCCTGTAATAAAGAGGGCCTGTCGCACTCCGCCGCCTGCATCCTGACGGCGTGAAACACCGTTGGTTTGTACCGAGTGCTGTACCGATACGGTAAGCGAGGTAGGCCGTTTTCCGCCAAGCCAGGGCTCGGTAAACGAAGCGTTGTAGGCTTGAAAGAATACACCGTTGGTCTGTACCCTCACACTCATGCGCTGCCCATCTCCCGAGGGGAGGGGTTTCCACTGCTTGAAATTAAAGAAGTTACGCATGGAGAAGTTGGTGAACGAAACCCCGAGGGTACCCACAATCATTCCGGCTCCCCAACCACCGGATAACTCAATCTGGTCGCTTGGCTTTTCCACCACCCCATATTCGAGGTCTACGGTTCCGTCGCGGTCGTTTTGGACGGGATTAATGTCGAATTGCTCCGGGTCGAAATAGCCTAACTGGGCCAATTCGCGCTGAGTTCGTATAATCTCAGAGCGGCTGAAAAGCTCGCCGGGCCTCGTTCGGATTTCCCTGCGAACCACGTGCTCGTTGGTCTTGGTGTTTCCGGTAATCGTTACGTTGTTGATTCGGTACTGACGACCTTCGTAAATTCTGATTTCGAGATCAATGGAGTCGTTCTCAACCAACACTTCTACCACTTGAGGGGTAAAAGCGAGGTAACCATCGTCAAGGTACAGCGAGCTGATGTCGCCCCCGTTGGGGTTCATGTACAGTTGTGACTCAAGCTTAGACTGGTCGTACACCTCTCCCGAAGTAATATCCAGAATTCGGTTGAGTTCTGCTGCGCTGTACTTGGTGTTTCCCACCCAGTTGATATCCCTGAAGTAGAATTGGTTACCCTCTTCTATCACAATATGAATGCCTATATGCCGGTCATCTATATTGTACACAGAGTCTGTAACTATGCGCGCATCTCGATAACCCTTGGTGTTGTAAAGAGCAATGATTGCGTTTTTGTCTTTTCGGTAAGAGCTGCGGATAAACTTGGAGGCACTGAAAATCCGGGTTATTCCCTTCATTTTGGTGTCTTTCATCGCCTTTCTCAACTTCTTTTCTTTGAATGCAGTAACACCATCGAAGGTTATTTCCCGAATCTTAATTTTCTTCCCTTTGTCGATGTTGATGATCATCATGACGCTATTGGGAATGAGGGTATCCACCTTTTCGATAATCTCCACCTTGGTACGAAGAAAGCCTTTGTCAATGAAAAAATTACGACAGGTATTAACGATGTTGGTTTTGATGTTTTCATTCACCACCGTGCCCCGAACGAGCTTGATTTTTTCTCTCAGGTCGTCGGCCTGGCTTTTGTTTACGCCTTCGAAGCGGAAGCGCGACAGGCGTTTACGCTCGGTAACCTCAATGTTCAGAAATGCCACATCACCCTGCACTTCTGCGAGGTTGATTTTGATGTTGGAGAAAAGACGCTGCTTCCAGAGGTTGTTCACGGCCTGGGTAATCACCTCACCGGGAATATCCACACGTGTACCTACCTTGAGTCCCGAGAAAAGGATGATGGCCTGTGTGTCGAAGTTTTTGGCTCCGCTAACTGTAATACCGCCAATTTCATATTCTTTGGGCCGCTCGTAATCCACTACCTGACGTGGGGGTTGTTCCTGGGCAAAGAGCTTACCCGCACACAAATACAAACACACCAGAATTGTAATCAGCCTCATTCCTCGCTCGCTCCAATTTGTTCGCTGATCATCCCGAAACGGCGTTCCCTCTGCTGGTAGTCAACAATGGCTTCAAAAAACCGCTCTTTGTTGAAATCCGGCCACAGTGTGTCGGTAAAGTACAGCTCAGTGTAGGCTATTTCCCACAATAAAAAATTACTAATTCTCAGTTCGCCGCTTGTACGAATGAGCAGCTCGGGCTCAGGCAGTGCTGTGGTTGAAAGATTTTTGGCAAACAACTCGCTGTTTACGTCTTCCAATTCCAATTCGCCCGACTTAACTTGTGAGGCAATCTTTCGCGAGGCTTCAAGAATATCCCACCTCGCACTGTAGTTGAGGGCTACTGTGAGGGTAATTCTACCGTTTCCGGCGGTTTTTTTGATGGCCTCGCGCAATGTTTCGCTGCAACGGCCTGGTAGTTGGTTGATATCTCCGATAGCATTAAGCCGAACCTCATTTTTGTGCAGGGCGTCCACCTCTTTGAGCAAAGTGCTTACCAGCAAATCCATGAGGGCGTCCACTTCGTTTTTGGGGCGGTTCCAGTTTTCGGTAGAGAAGGCATAAATGGTGAGAAACCGCACTCCTGATTCTATAGCCGCCTCGAGCGCTTCACGCACTGCTTCCACACCACTCATGTGACCCACAACGCGGGGTTCACCGTGGTTTTTGGCCCATCGCCCATTCCCATCCATGATGATGGCAACGTGAGAAGGAACTTTTTGCGGATCAATTTGCTTTTTAATGCTCATTCGGGCGATTCAAAGTCGGCAAAGGTCATGATTCCATACGACACTCAAAAACCAAATATTTAATTGGGTTTGGGACATTTAATTCGCACAGGCCCCAAACGGATGGTAATACTGAGGTTGGTGTATGCATACCAGTCGTTATTGTCTGGGTTTCCGCGACTCATACCCGTATTCGTGCCGTCGGGTCTTCCGGGCACCAACGACCTGTCGGCAAGCTCAACAGCCGCAGGACCACTGTAGGTCATCAGCAAATCAGGGTCAACATAGGTGCCACTCACGTCGTCCAGATAGTCCGTAAACGTCATTCGGAACCCATATTCAAGAGCGACTCCAACCCGCCCTGAGATATTCATTTTGAACCCCATTCCGAAAGGAATGGCAAATTGCCCCAGCGCATAGCGATTTTGTGCGTTAGGTCGGTTTTGGCCCTCGGTTCCGAGAGGGTGTAATTCAACCCAGCGATCGTTAAACTGAGCCTGCGGATTCATCCTGAAGTATGCCAATCCACCAAACACATAGGGAGTGTAAGGGCGGTCGCGGTCGCCGATTTCGTAGCTGAAAAAATTAATCTCCAGCAACATAGAAAGCTCAATGATGTCGCTTCTGAAGTGTAGATTTCGGTTTGCCCTCCATGCATTCACATCCCCCTCATCATGTGCTTCCACACTGGTGTAAAGAAAATTAAAGCGCACTGCATGTCGGTCGGTTAGATTGGTGCGAACGTAGGCACCACCACCAAAGCGCGGATAATGTGTAAAATGGGTATAAGGGTTCAGGTCGCCGATGTAATAAGACGAACCACCATGAAAGCCTATTTCGCTGTACTGAGCGCCGGCATTCAATACTCCCAGAAACAGGCATCCGATGAGGGCTGTTATTCGCATTTGATAGACCTATTTAATGGCACCACAGCCGATTTATTGTGCCAAAGGGGTGCAAAGGTAAAATAATTACTGCAGTTACCTGATTAGTTGCGCTTGTCGAGGCCCCACATCAGCTTGTTTCGGATGGTCTCCACAAAATGATGACCCGGCAGGCGAAAAAAGCACATGGTAAATTCAGCTTTTCTGATTTCAAGTGTGTGGGTGTTTTCCATGGTCTCAGAGCGCGAATCGAGTGATACCAGGTGTTGGTTGTCACGTCCTTCCACAACCAATTTGATCACAGCGTGGTCGGGCACAACCAGGGGCCGGATATTGAGGTTGTGCGGGGCTATGGGAGTAATTACAAAGGTTTCGCTTTCGGGCAACACAATAGGACCACCGCAGCTCATGGAGTATGCCGTAGAGCCCGTTGCAGTGCTTACAATTAAGCCATCGGCCCAGTATGAAGCAATGTACACACCGTTTACAAACGCACTCACAGTGATCATAGATGAGCGGTCGTTTTTGTGCACCGCCACTTCGTTGAGCGCCCAGTTTACCGGCGTAAATAGGTCGGCGCTGCTTTTAACTTCCAACACGCTACGGCTTTCTATTTCGTAGGAACCATCATTTAAGGCCCGTATAATGTCATCAATCTGATCGGTGCTCACCGATGACAAAAACCCAAGCCTGCCCGTGTTGATGCCTAAAACCGGGATTTCACGCCCCTGAATATGTACCAATGTGTTGAGAATTGTGCCGTCCCCGCCAATGCTTATCATCAACTCCGGCTCACCTAAGTCGCCATGCCCACTGAATTGCCGTGAATAATGCCGCCCCAACCGTTGCTCAAGAAAATCAGCAAACTCGCTGAATACCGTGAGTTGATGCCCGTGTTCGTCCAACTCGCGCAACAGACGGGTGATACCGGGAAAGTACACCTTGTCAAAAGATTGGCCGAATAGTGCGATGTTCATACCCGCGGATGTTGGCGCTACATGTTGAGGTACTTCATCAGTTCCTCGAAGCGGCTGTGCAGCAGTTCATCCATCTTGCTTTCGTGGTATGAGGCGCTCACAGTGTAGTTAAATCGGTTAAAAGTCTGAATGATTCCGCTCAAATCGCTACGGTTGATTTTCAACGTGAGCTCCATCCGGGTTGAATCAGCGTGACTGGTAACAAAACTACTGAGAATTTTGGCATCGTTCCCCTCCACGATACGGGCCACCTCGCTCATGCTGTAATCGTTCTGGTTGAGGTCGAGCACGATGATACTTCCCGGATCGCGTACAGATGAAAATTGCGCTACCTGATGTACCAGGCTTTCAGTAGTGATACAGCCCAGATAATGCTGTTGCTCATCGGTTACAGCTACGAGGCTCAACCGAAACTCAGAAATGAGCTTTATAATGTCGAACACATGCTGGTCCATCATCACAAAAATGCGATGCACCGCGTTTTCGTGCGCAGAGATGGGGTCTTCAAGATCTTCAATCGCAAGGGCATCGTCTTCCATAACCAGCCCAAGATACCTGCTGCCGGAAACCACAGGAACTTGCACCACACGGTACTCCTCCATGATTTGCAGGGCCTTCAGGAAAGTGTCTGAGGGCTCCAGACAAGGAACGATATTGGTTTTTATGTCGGACGCGGTCATCATCTCACTTCGGGTTGTGCTAACTTTGCTGCACAAAGCAAATAAAAGACTTTTTTTATGACAAGGCTCAGTGTAAACATCAATAAGGTTGCCACTCTGCGAAACGCAAGGGGGGGCAACAATCCGGATGTGCTTCGCGTGGCCCTTGATTGCGAGCGTTTCGGGGCGCAGGGCATTACGGTGCATCCGCGTCCGGATGAGCGACATATCCGCTTTTCCGATGTAGAAGCGCTGGCGCCGGCTTTACAATCAGAATTTAACATAGAAGGGTATCCTTCCGACGAATTTCTCAAGATGGTGTTGCGAATTAAGCCCCACCAGGTTACCCTGGTGCCCGACCCGCCGGATGTGCTCACCAGCAATGCCGGCTGGGACACCATCAAGCATGCCGGGTTTTTGAACGAGGTTGTTGGCAGATTGCACGAGGCGGGCATTCGCTCTTCCATTTTTATTGACCCCAACGAGCGCTTGATTGAAGCAGCGGTGCCAACGGCAGTAAACCGTATTGAACTCTATACCGAGGCCTATGCTCGCGGATATCATGCAAGTCCTGAACAGGCCATAAAGCCGTATCGCCTGGCGGCTCTTCGCGCCCACGAAGCGGGCCTCGGCATCAACGCGGGTCACGACCTCGACCTGCAAAACCTTGGCTATTTTGCCCAAAACATTCCTCACCTTGCGGAGGTTTCCATCGGACATGCGCTGATCTGCGACGCCCTATACCTCGGTCTGGAAAACACCATTCAACTTTATCGGCGCGCACTGGAAATATGAAACTCAACTACAAAAAGCAGGGCTCCGGGAAGCCCATCATCATTCTGCACGGGCTCTTTGGCATGCTGGATAACTGGCAAAGCATTGCCAATCAATTGGCGGAAAACCACGAAGTGTGGTTGGTTGATCAGAGAAACCACGGCCGCTCACCCCATGCCAATGAGCACACCTACAGCCTGATGGCTTCGGATCTTAACGAACTTATTACCAATCATACCATTGATAACCCCTTGTTGGTAGGCCACTCTATGGGCGGAAAAACAGTGATGTGGTTTGCGCAGAAATACCCCGGGGTTGCGAGGGCACTGGTTGTGGTGGATATGGGCATACGCGAATATCCCATTCACCACGACGGAATTATTGACGCCCTTCACTCGCTGAAAGTCGATAAAATCACGTCGCGCAACGAGGCCGATGAGCAATTGGCCAACCGGATATCTTCGTTTGGAATACGCCAGTTCTTACTCAAAAACCTTCACCGCAAAAAGGAGGGTGGCTTTGAATGGAAGTTCAACCTTCCGGTTTTGGAAACGGCCATGGAAAACATTGTGGAGGCTTTGCCCGATGGAAATGTGGAGATACCTGCATTGTTCATTGCAGGAGGTGCGAGCAACTACATTACCGCCGCCGACGTCCCTGAAATCATGGCGCAGTTTACCAATGCCGAGGTAGAAGTGATTCCCGATGCCGGCCATTGGGTGCACGCAGAGAAGCCCAATGAGGTCACAAAACTGATTGAACAAATGGCAACTAAATGATTGCGGCAACAGCAGCATATTCCAGACGTATTGGTGTCCTGCTGGTTGCGGTGTTGCTTGCCCTTGTGTTCATTTCCTGCAAAAAGGAAAATCCTGTGGTAGATGGCGGCGAAAACCTCGACCAACTATTGTTGGAGCTGATTGAAGAGGCCTCCGGTGGCCAGGGGGCTGCATTTTTTCTTCTTCCCGAAAGCAATAACTACGCGGCCATACCGCAAGATCCGAACAACCCGCTGAACCCGGCTAAGGTTCATTTGGGCAAGCTGCTTTTTCATGAGCCGGCCCTCGGCCGCAATGCAGCCATGCCGCTGCTAAGTACTGAGGAATGGTCGTGCGCCACCTGCCATATTGCCGGTGCTGGTTTTCAGGCCAATGTCCCCCAGGGAATCGGCGAGGGAGGAGTGGGGTTTGGTATAGCCGGTGAAGCAAGGGTGAAAGATCCGCTCTATTCTGTGGACTGGATGGATGTGCAATCTACGCGATCGCCCTCTATCCTTAATGTGGCTTATCAGGAAGTGACCCTTTGGAACGGGCAATTTGGTTCGTTCGACAAGAACATTGGCACCGAATCCCGCTGGACTCCCGGTACACCACGAGAGGATAACAACTTCGGTTATGCCGGACCCGAGATACAGGCCATTGCGGGTATTAGGGTGCACCGCTCAAAGGTGGATATGTCTCTTGTTGAGGATTATCCGGAGTACGCAATGCTGTTTGAGGCAGCCTTTCCCGGGGTTCCGCTCGAGGTGTCGGTGAGCAGGGAGTATGCGGGCCTGGCCATTGCGGCCTACGAGCGCACCGTACTCGCCAACAAAGCGCCGTTTCAATGGTGGTTGCGCGGAGATCGTTCCGCCATGAGCCGGCGTGAAAAACAAGGGGCCCTGCTCTTCTTTGGCAAAGCCGAATGCGTAACCTGTCACAACGGCCCTGCACTGGCTGAAAATGATTTTCACGCCCTTGGTATGAATGACCTACAGGGCCATACGGTTGTGAGTGTTATTGATGCCCTTACTACAGCCAGCGGAAGAGGTGGGTTTACTGGATTATCCGACGACGACTACAAGTTCAAAGTGCCTCAATTGTATAACCTTAAGGACTCTCCCTTTTACGGGCACGGGGCATCTTTTCATTCAGTAAAAGCGGTGGTGGAGTATAAAAACAGCGCCCTAAGCCAGAACCCGAATGTTCCTGAGGAGCAATTGTCACCGCATTTTAAACCCTTGCACCTTACTACAGAGGAAATAAACGACCTTGTCCGATTCGTAGAAGACGCACTTTACGACCACCAGCTTCAAAGGTACGTTCCTTTGGATGTGCCCAGCGGATTGTGTTTTCCAAACAATGATTTTCAGTCACAAAGTGATTTAGGCTGTTTCTAAAGTCGCTCCTGAATTCAACCATCAACGCAATACGGTTGAAAAAACAGAGTCGAGAATAAAGCTACTTCAACTTTTTTTTGAACATTTGGCCCTGAGCGATGGTCGCTCCAAAGAAACCACTTAACCATAACAACTTTTCATGACCAAATTGTACGCATTGCTGATTGGGCTTATGTTGCTCGGCACTTCGGTGTGGGCGCAAATCAGCGAGGGAGGAGAACCCCTCGGCAAAACCTTATCGCTTTCACTCGAACCCGTGGAGCGAACTCAGATTTCATCTTTTAATCTTCAGCAGGTTCAGGCAGAAGACGCCGCCACCGAAGAAAAGCATGGCACCTATCCTCGCATCGGAAGGGTTTTGCCGGTTGGAGTCAACCTGCAGGACCTTGATGCCTGGACCGAAGTAAAGGGCGGTCGTGTTTGGCGCCACGCCCTGAAGTCTCGCGATGCCATCGGGCTATCGGTTCAATTTGAGAACTTTGAAATCCCGGCCGGTGCAAAGCTCTTCATCCACACACCCGACTACCAGCAAGTGATAGGAGCCTTCACCGATTTCAACAACCACGAAAGCGGCGTATTCAGCACGCAGCCCGTCCATGGCGATGAGGTGATTGTAGAGTATTTTGAGCCTACCGCAGTGGCGGGTCAGGGCCAGTTTGAGATTGCCGGATTGGTACACGTGTACCGCATGATGCCCCAGGCTGAAGGCGCCCAGCGCGATTTTGGAGATTCTGACCCTTGCCAGATAAACGTAAACTGCTCTGAAGGAAACAACTGGCAAGACCAAAAACGTGGAGTAGTGCGCATCTTTATCATCGAAGGCCAGTTTGCCGGCTGGTGCAGCGGCTCATTGATCAACAACACCGCGCAAGATTGCACACCTTATGTGCTTACGGCGCTTCACTGTGGAATCAGTGCATCCACGGCCAACATGAACCAATGGGTGTTTTTCTTCAACTATGAATCTGCGGGCTGCGCCAACGGAACAGCCGGCCAGGTTCCCAACAACACCATGACGGGTTGTGCTCGTATTGCCGATAGTGGTGATGGCGGGGGCAACAGCGGCTCAGATTATATGCTGGTTGAGCTCAACAACAACGTGCCACAGGGCTACAACCCGTATTACAATGGATGGCGCAGAACCAACGTAACCAGCTCAAGCGGCGTAAGCATTCATCACCCATCCGGTGATATAAAGAAAATATCTACCTACAACAGCAATTTGTCGTCTGTAACCTGGGGAGGTCCTGCCGGCACACACTGGATGGTACAGTGGGCTTCTACGGCAAATGGCCACGGTGTAACGGAAGGAGGCTCTTCGGGATCGCCCATTTTTGATAACCAGGGCCGCATTATCGGAACCCTTACGGGTGGAAGCTCTTTTTGCACCAACCCCACAAGCCCTGATTTGTACGGCAAAATGTCTTACCACTGGAACTCAAATCCCGGCGATAACCTCAGCACGTTCCTGGATCCAATCAGCTCAGGAGTTAACACGCTGGACGGCGCCAACGAGCCTTGTGGGTCGAGCGGTGGAGGTGGCGGCTGCCTTCCGGGAACAGTAAGTGTGTCTCTCAACCAAAATGTTTGTCCCGGTGAGACCGGAATCTACAATGCCACAGGGGTTGAAATCCCCGCAGGAGGCGGATATGCAGTACAGTTCGTGCCGGGCCCAGGGGGTACCGGCGGAAATGGAACGGGTTTCTCCATTACCGGAGTTGAGCCGCTTCCGTTTGAGTTTGACAACGACATCAATGGTGTTCTTTCGGCCAACTCTTTTCCGCCGCTTTCTGGTACCTGGATTTTGACCGGCTTTGTGTACACGGATCCGGCCAACGCCGGCGGTAGCTTCTGCGGCATTGCCGACGATGATGTGACGGTAAACTTTTTGGGTGCAGCAGACCCTGCTTGCTCGGGTTCTGGCAATGATTGTATCACGGATATACCCTTCCCTGAAAACGACCCTTGTGTGATTCAGGTGTTGGCACAGGATCCTTTCTGCTGTGACACCGAATGGGATGAGCTTTGCGACGACCAATACTTTGACTGCATTAGCGGAGGCGCAGAGTGCGATGCAGGAACCATAACCAGCGACCTCACTCAGAATATTTGTCCGGGAGAGGAGGCAATCTTTGATGCAAGCGGTGTGGATATTCCCCAAGGCGGAAATTATGCCATCGGCTTTGACCCGGGTCCCGGAGCAACTGGTGGTTTGGCCGACGGGTTCTCCATTACCGGTGTTGCGCCCCTGCCGTATGAATTTGACGCTGGAATCAATGGTGTTATGGCAGCAAATGACCTTGAGCCACTTGGGGGCCAATGGACGGTTGTGGGCATTGTTTACACCGACCCCGATGATTTTGCCGGAAGCATTTGTGCCTTTACCGAGCAAGAAATCACCATCAACTTCCTTTCTGCCGCAGACCCGCTTTGCGGAGGCGATTGTATCACAGACATACCCCATCCGTTGGATGACCCCTGTGTAATCATTGTTCTTGCCGATGACCCCTTCTGCTGCGACACCGAGTGGGACGAACTATGTGACGCGGCCTATGCGGATTGTACTTCCGGGCCACCTGCCAATGATGATTGCAACGACGCAATCACTATTAGCCAGGGAGTTCATTCCTTTAGCACAGTTGGCGCTACCACCGATGGGCCCGATCATCCTGGAAGCGATTGTGACGCCTTTAACCAGAGTAATGTGAACAACGACGTGTGGTATGAATTTACTGCTACCTGTGATGGTACAGGTATTTTCAGCACTTGCGGAACAGTGGACTTCGACACTAAAATTGCCGTGTATAGCAGTGGCGTGTGCCCACCCCCGGCGTCTGCATTGATCATTTGCAACGACGACTTTGACGGGTGCTCAGGCTTCTCCTCATACCTCGAATGGAATATCACCGAAGGAACAACCTACCTGCTTCGCATTGGTGGCTGGGGCCCTGATGACTCAGGGTCAGGAACATTCCTGGTAAACCAGAATTGCGACGGTGCAGAGCCGGACGATTGCCTGATTTGGGTGAACCCAACACCCACTACAGGCTGGAATGACTTCAACACCATTTTCGACGGTGCTCCTGTACCCGACGGCAGCGGCAACTGTCCGTTCAATGAAATAACCGTTTTTGAAGTCTATCAAAGTGAAGCATACGCTGTTGACGGTTTCATGGAAGGCGTAACCTACACCTTTAGCCATTGCAACGGGCCTGGTGCAGGCTCCTGGACACCAACCTATGCAATCATTGCCCCAAGCGGCGCGATCGATGCATCAGGCCTCGGTGATGGCGATGGCTGCTCCATTACGTGGACGGCATCGGAGTCGGGCACCTACCTGATTGTAATCAACGATGCCAATAGCTGCGGTGTGGCAGGTAATACAGACAACGGGTATCCTGCCCTTACCTGTGCCCTGGCAACCAGCGTTGAAGAAATCGCGGTCAACACCTTTGGTGTATTCCCCAACCCCAACAAAGGCCAGTTTAACATTACGTTTGAAGGAGCCGGAGGGCTTGCGCAAATTGATGTGCTGGAGGTAAGCGGTAAAACAGTGTTTGCTTCACAGTTCAATTTTGCAGGTGAAGCCTACCTGCCTGTTGATCTCGGAAGACAAGCCAGCGGAATGTACTTTGTTCGCATCACCATGAATGACCAGGTGAATGTGATGAAGGTTACGGTGCACTAAGCATCTATTGAGAAATAAAAAACCCCGGAGAACATTGCGTCTTCGGGGTTTTGTTTTTTCAGAGCTTGGTTAATTTTCCAGCGGCTTTGGCTTGGGTCGGTGCACCGTAAATACCCGCGATATGTTAAAGCCAAAGTGAATGTCGCCATCCAGCCAGTTTCCGGTGGTTTCGGTAATAAAGCCCTTTTCAATCATGTGGGTGCTGTTGCTAAAGTGAAGCTGAAATACGTGCCCTCCGGTTTCTATATCAAACCCGATGGAAAAGGAATTCCTCCGGCCGGCATCCAACTGGTTGGGGTGAGCGTAATAATACTCTGCATTTACAGCCACGCGTTTGCTCAGTTTGAAACGACCACCGGCACCCAAGGCAAATATATCGTGAGCGTCGTCGGCAGTGGGTACAAAGTTGCGGTGTACAACACTGGGCATCAGCTGAAGGGTAAAACCTTCCGAAAACTTCCGTCCTACAATAAGCTGATGTGCGTAGGCATATCTCGAGGTAGAGAAATTAACCCGTTCCGGGTGCGCCCATCGAAGCGTATTGATGGTCATGGTGCTGAGCCATGACAGGGTGATGGGCATGTTGCGTTCGCCGGAACTCTGCCTGAGAATGCGTGCCTTCACAAAGCCATCGTAGGTTTTTTCAAACGAACTGCGACCAAGTCCCACCATCAACCAGTCTGTTACACCGTAATCCAGGCCAAGACGGATGCTCGCCTGATCCAGCCCGAAAATCTCATATACCCCACTGTTGATAAACCCAAACCGGTGCGAAATTTTCACGTCTAGTACCCCGTGATGGGTGTTTTCCAGGGAGTGGGAGTTCACAATGCGCGTAGTTTTGAAAGCAGCTGTGGCGTATTCGGTGGTGGGCCCTTCTTCGCCCAATAAATCCAGCAGCGACTCACCATCATCCTGTGCAACAAGCCCTGCAGACACGCAGATCAATAGCATGGCAACCCCGTATTTCACCGGATTTTTCATCGCTTAAGCGGTTGAAGGTTCATGTTCACGTTTACTTCTATTTCGCGGGCAATATTGTCGCGCACCACGGCGGGTATTTTAATTTCGTGATCCTCCGGCTTCACGATAAATGTGGTTTGAGCTTCCATTCCGCTGTTAACCGGTTTCAGGGATACGCTGGTGCTCACTTCCCGCTCAACACCCTTGATAGTCAGGCTTCCGGTTGCATTAAAAGTTTGGGTCTCCGGGTTTTTCAGGTCGAGTTTTTCGATGTCCTCAATCACACCTTTGAAAGTGGCTTTGGGGTGTTTACCCGATTCCATGTAGTTCTCGTTGAAATGCTCCTGCATAAGGGCCTTCTTAAAGGAGAACGAGGCAATCAAAAGACTTACCTCTACGTTGCCGGTGTTGAGGTCGAGCACGCACATGGCGCCTTTGTTTTCGGCGCGGATATCTTCCAGGGGTGCGGATGAAAAGAAATCCACCTCTCCGTTTCGGGTGAAGTATTTGTCTTGCGCCATGACCCACGTGTGAAGACCAAGACAAATGAGTAAAGAAAACACTGTTTTCATGTTCATAATTCTGAGGGTTGAAGGGTGCAACGATTGAGTTCTACGTCCCCGTTGATGCCTGAGCAAAATCCACGCACAACCACAGTCGTCTCCAATTTCGGGCCATCCTTCAAGGGCTCAGACAAAAGGCACTTCACGCCGAAAACCGGATGTCCGGCGTCCAGCATCAGCACGGTTATGCCATTCATATCAGATTCAGAATCGAAGACATTACCCTGCACTTCGAGCAATTTACCGCCATAGGTTTCATGCGCAGAGATTTCATTTTCTTCGTAGGCAGCAAACAATTCAGCGGCGGTGAGCTGATAGTCGGCAGTTCGGCTGGTTGAGGTTTCGGGAGCCTTGTGATACTGTTGCCACCCGAAATAGACTGCGGCGGCCAAAATGATTATTACGGATGCGAATATTGCGGGCTTTTTCATAGCTCAGTCATTGGGTGCTCCATTGTCAATCCAGATTTGAACTTCTTCCAACTGACATTGGGGAAGGCGGGGTTCATTTTTAGGCATGGGCGAAAAACCGCTGCTATGCGACATGGTGCCGAGCAGGTTTCCATTGAGAGCCTGGGCCTGTATTTGGCTGTGGGTTACGAGGCTGATGCCCGCCCCCGGGTTGGTGTTTCCGTGACAGCTCACACATTTGGTGTTGATCAGAGGTTGAATGGTACCGCTGAACGTCACGTTTTCGGGGTCGCAAAGCTTGAAGTCCGGATAGAGCTCTTCTTCTACATCGTAGTAGCAACTGCTCAGCAGTGCTGCCAGACTCAGAAATATAATGGCTTGAAGCGGCTTCATAAGGTTTAGTTTTCGGGGGCATCGTCGGCAATCCATGCAGCAATTTGCGAGAGGGTGCAATCCGGCACTTTTTGCCCGAGATACGGCATGGGCGTGGCATTGGGGTTGTGCGCCATTGAATCGTAGAGCAGACCTTCCAGCGCCTGCTGCTTCACCTGTTCATAGGTGGTCAGAAGGATTCCGGCATCGGGGCTGCTTCCCGAATGACAGGCTGTGCAATATTGCTCCATAATGGCCTCCACCCGGTTTTGGTAGGTGATGTTTTCGGTGCTGCAGACGGGCGGATCCGGTTCCGGGGGTTCGGGCGGGTCATTTTTGCATGCGGCAAAGGCGAGTAACATAGCGGGTAATACGAGCCAGACAGGATATTTAATTCTCATGACAATGCTTATGACGTAAAGTTGCACAAAAAGGCCAATATAACCGGTGAGAAGCAGGTTGGGTTGTAAATGGCTTGATCAATGGATGTATCACACCGAAAAACTTGTACTTTTGTACGCCTTTTGCGGAGCTACACGTGATGTGAGTTTTGCGAAATCCGGGCCTATAGCTCAGTTGGTTAGAGCACCTGACTCATAATCAGGTGGTCGCTGGTTCGAGCCCAGCTGGGCCCACGAAGTGGGACAACCCTCATTGCGCAAGCGATGAGGGTTTTTTGTTGCGCGAGCAACAAAGCTGGGCGAGAAGTCTATGCCGGCCTATGTTTTCTCGCGACTCAGGAGCGGAAGAAAACAAGTGCCGGTAAGCCCAGCTGGGCCCACGAAGTGGGACAACCCTCATTGCGCAAGCGATGAGGGTT
>REDV01000066.1 GCA_007695365.1 Cryomorphaceae bacterium
GATTTACGACATCAACGGACAGTTGATCCAGAATGAAGGATTTGGCCACGTGGGCGACAGCGTAAGCCGACTGATTCACTTCAACAAGAACCTCGCTACAGGAATGTACATGGTTCACATCGTTGTGGATGGCGAGCGCTTTGCTACCGAGCGACTGATTGTGATGTAATCTACAAACCTGACAGCGTCCGGAGAGGATCTGTCAGCGTTTGTTGAAACCAATAGAGAAGCCCCCGGCGAGCAATCGTTGGGGGTTTTTCATGCGTAACACTTTGCGAGCAATAACCGTTGTAATAACTTGTTATCCACGGAAAAATAACCTAACTTGGCCGACATGAAATGGCTTGTTCACGCAATCACGTGGGTTTTGGTTCTCACTTTTTCTCCAACGTTGTGGGGACAAAACGAAGAATCAAATCAGACTGCAGTAGAGGTTATTTCGTCTAATCGGGATGACGTGAAGAAGGTCATCATCGTGTTGGAAGAAGCAGAAGGTATCACTGTAACCGGAATCGTCTCGAAAAACTGGATACATTTCACATACGAAACGGAAGCACAGCGAAAAGAGGCTATGAATCAGCTTCTGTTGAGAGGGGTTACCGTGAACCAAAAAGGAGGAATGCCTCTGGGTTATCCGCTACCTGTAAGCAATGAGGACCAATACTCTCAGCAAAAAAGTGAGTGGATTGAAGAAAACCAGGAGCTGTACCAGCAAATGCAACAACCAGGTGAACCCAACTCTATCACGCAGGATGAGTTCGATACCTTACCAGAAGAAAAACAACAGTGGATTTTGGAGCACCCTGATCATATCGTGATTGAACCATGAGGAAGTTGCTGCTTAATTCCATTTGCCTTTTACTCTTTGTGTCGCCTGCATTACTCAAAGGGCAATGCTTTAACTGCAATGCGCAATGGCCCACAGCCACTCAATCTACCGTATCCAATACACTGGTTACCGTAACCACCTGTATGAGGGGTGGTGAATATGCCGTGTTTAATGTAACTGCGGGTGAAACCTACACATGGACTACATGTGGTGGTGGCACCTGGGATACCCAGCTCACCCTTTTCGCAGGTGGTGCCCCAGGATGTCAGGGAGGCTCTTTGGCCTATAACGATGACTTTCCGGGTTGTGGACTGCTTTCAACCATTACGTGGACTGCCACTTTCACGGGAACAGTAAACGTATTGCTGAGTCGATTCAACTGCCAGAACCAAGCAACCTGTATGGGCCTCTTTTGGGCCTGTGTGTCTTGTGGAGCGGGCCCGGGTGGCAATTACAATAACCCCGGCGGAACCATCACAACCTGCGAGGGTAATTTCTACGACACCGGAGGGCCAACGGGCAATTACAGCAACAATGAATTTATCACCACCACTTTCTGTCCGGACGTTGCCGGCGAGTGCATCAACATGACTTTTTCACAATTCAGCATCGAAACAGGATGGGATTTTATGATTGTTTATGACGGCCCCAATACAGGCTCACCTGCAATCGGCACGTACACAGGGACATCACTAAACGGAATAACCCTTTCGGCAACCAATGCCTCCGGGTGTTTAACCTTTCTATTCGATTCCGATGGCTCGGTTACCTTCCCGGGTTGGGCTGCTTCCATCTCGTGCAATACGTGCGGGGTTCCTCCTCCGGCACCACCCACTGACTGCATAGGCGGTACAACTGTTTGCGATGACGCCACATTCTCCGGAAATAGCGGAGGCGCCGGGGCCATTGTTGATTTGAACAGCAGTAATCAGGGCTGTTTGTTGTCTGGTGAGAACCAAACATCATGGTATCTGTTCTCGCCTGCAACAGATGGCAATATAGGCTTTACCATATCTCCCGGAGTGGGTGTAGATTACGACTTTGCTGTTTGGGGTCCGTTTCCTGAAGGGAGCTCCTCGGCTGATATCTGTCCTCCTCCCGGTCCTCCTATCAGGTGCTCCTATGCTTCAGGGTTTAGTACCAACAATGCTACAGGAAGCTACGATACCGGAACAGGGCATGCTATTTACTCTGCGCCCCAGTTTGCTTCACCTTTCACAACATACAGTGAGGGTGCGGCGGGCAATGGCTGGGTTCCGGGGCTCAATGTTACTGCTGGTCAAGTGTATATCCTTGTAATAGACAACTTCACGTCCAACACTACGCCTTTCAACCTCAACTGGAATCTACAGAACGGAGCAACGTTAGACTGCACTCCCCTGCCTGTAGAAATGCTGGAGTTTTCGGGTTCACGCATTGAAAATACCAACGTATTACGTTGGAAAACAGCCACCGAAATCAACGCAGATTTTTACGAAATTCAGCGATCACTGGATGGTTATCATTTCAATGTAATCGGAACTTTACCGGCTGCAGGATTCACCACTTCCTTAACCTCGTATGTTTACCGGGATGAAGAACCACCCCATTCAGATTGTTATTACCGCCTCAAGCAAATCGACTTCGACGGGCGATACGAATTTTTTGGGCCTGTTATTATTGAACACAGAGAGTCCTCAACAAAAATCCTCAACCTGTATCCCAACCCGCTCACCTCAGATTTGCTTCAGGTAGAAATGAGCGCGCCACATGGTCATACGGTGCATCTTGAAATCATGGATGTCACAGGCAAACCACTCAGGGAGCTGCAGGTTGCCGTGGCCAAAGGCGTACATACCTTCGCAGTAGATTTCAGCTCCTACAGTCATGGAGTGTATTTCATCCGCTTTACCGATCAGATCGGCGCTGTGATAGACACACGACGAGTTGTGCGATAGACTTTATTTGGCTATACAACCTTCGTACTTTCTATGTGTCATAAATTGCATATAGGCTCAAGGGAGGTATCACAAGGTTGTTTACATAAGAATGGTTCCCATCCTTACGCAGGCCATTCAAGAGCAACAACAACTCATTGAAGAGCTTAAGCAGGTGATTCAACAGCTCAACCAACGTCTGGACGTCGTTGAATCGGGGCAACCGTCGGAGTAAGTACGGGCTGTAATGATTCCCATAAAAACTGGCTGAGCGCATCGCTCTGAAGGCCAATTCGTATCTTGGTTATAAAATAAATTACCGCACTATGACCAGCTTAGTGTTATTCAAAATCTGATTGTTTTGGCGTACTGTTGCGATATACAGGCCGCCGGGCAAGTCTTCGCATCGCATCGTGTAATATGCTTCGTTCTGCACCACAGCGTGCTTCACCAAGGCCCCCGTAAGGCTGTGCACAGCAATATCAACCTGACCTGCTACTTCTGACAAATTAAATTGCACAAGGTCCACAGCCGGGTTGGGGTAGATGGTAACATGCGGCACATCATGTTCGTTCTCAATACCAACGGTAAGCATACACGAATTGCCATCATTACTTCCAAAATAAGTGGTTTGGTTCTGGCTATAGCAATGAAGATTATATCCACATTCGAGTGTATGAGGAATGGGAGCAAATAAGCCTTTCGAGCTACCTACCCCTTCAATGAGCTCCATTTCAGAATCAATATCCATTCCTCCAAGCTGAAAACGCATGTAGTAACCGCCTTCCACTTCGATACTATCCATGCCCATCACGACGGTGTTGCCCCAAGGGTTGGTGGTATTAGTAATGGGCAGTGTATCACCGACGGATAGATTAAAATCGTGCAACAATTCTTCGCCCACCCCATTTGCGGGACGGAAAAATATTTGCCGGTTCTCAGAGCGCAAATAGCCCAGGAGATCACTGTAGTACTCTGAACCGCTACAATATTCCGGAGGATCATTCTCGTAATACATTCTTGAGACAACGCCTTGTTTGTAGAGACTTACATAGGTCAACCCATCGAAAATTGCTTCGCCTTCAATGAAGTAATTGTACAAGTCGGTCTCAACACACGGATAGGGTATTGCGCAAGACGTACTTTCTTGCCAAACGGGGTTGTTCGCAAAATAGGAGTTTGGCTGCGCTTGCGTGAAACAACAATTGAAAACAAACCCCAATAAAATAACGGTTTTGGACAAGAAGTTACGGCTGGAACACATAACTGTTTGATTTGTTGCGTGCAAATTAGCGTTTTAATTCGGAGCACCAATATTTATTTCGCATTTCATGAATTCTTTGCAGAGACTCATTCTTTCAGGCCGGAGGACTTAAGGTCTCCGGCGTAGCGGGATGCTACACCGAACATCCGTTATTAAACTTGTTAAGCAAGGCTTCCTCGCCTGAAGAAGTTCATTCGGCAATTTGGGAATTTGCCTACAAAGCAGACGGCTAATTAAAATAATGACTCTACCTACCTCACCACCGGCAACCATACCCTCGATGGGGTGTCCTCGCCCTGATGTAGTTTAAACTGAATATCGCTCCGCAGTTTTCCTTCGCGGAAATAGGCGGGATTGATTTCAAAATTGCCGTAATCAAGCCCGGCCACGTTGATGCGAATGCGGCTGCCCTTTCGGAATTTCCAGCCCACAGGCATCAAGTCGAAACGCAAAAGCACGGGTTCGTCGCCGGCAAACACTTCCTGGTTCTCGTATTCGGGTGTAAAGCCGTGCCAGGGCAAGTCGGGCTGAGTTTGGTATGCAACACCCAACTGAGCGGCAAGTTCACCCTCCCTATGCCACGATGCCCGTAGTTGACCCTCAGTGATGTACCACGACTTTCCTTTTCGGTCCACCTCCTCCAGGTACACAAATACATCCACGTTCCTTTCGCTGCTGCTCACCCAAAGTTCCACAATGGGATTGCCGATGATTTCCATGTCCTCATTGAGCACCTCGCTGTTAAAAGTGGTGGCATGCCGGGCCATTTTTGAGCGCTCCATGGGTTTACGCGGCGTTCCCGATGCCATGGTCCACCGGTTTAAAGAGCGTTTGCCATAACCCGAAGTGTGCAGCGTGTCCACATTCACCTCGATTGTTTGTTCCGGCAAAGGCGATTGAGAAAGCTCATTCTCTCCTAACAAAAACGCAAGCGACTCCGCGGCCGGCGGCGGCCAAGAGAGGTGCTGCTGCCAGTTGCCGTGCATGGTAAAAAGGGTTACAGGAGGCTCGCTTTCCCATCCGTTTTCAATACCCTTCAAATACCTGTCGAAAAACCGCAGGTGAAAAAGCGGCAGTACATCACTGAGCTTTTCGTCCATACCCGCAAACTTCCGGTGCTTCTTGCCCAGCCTTGAAGTATGAAATCCTGGAGTAATCAACATTTTGTGATTGCCCAAATCTTGCGACGAGGCAAACAATTGAGTGGTCCCCCTTAAAAAACCATCGAACCACCGCCCGATGTGAAAAACAGGTATGCCGCTTTGGTGTACATTCTCCAGAAAATAGCCGGGTGCCACATCCCGGTAGGTAAAGCCTTCAAACCCGGGGTGGGTGGTTTTGCTATCGAAATACGCAAAGTCTTCGCCCATCAGATCTTTTACCGTTAGGTTGCCCAGATGTTCGCGTGTAGCCCGCCAATAAAGGTGCGACTCTCGCTCCTCACCATCTTTGTACACAGGTCGCGCGTCATCTTCAAACACGCGGTCGTCTATGAGCGGCCATTCATCATCTATCCTGCCGTCGCCGTCCTCGTCAACCACTGGGGCCGAGGGCACGTAAAAGCGACGCATGTCTGAGTAATTGAGGTTCATGTGCTTGAGTCGTTCGCTGAAAGACTCCATCCAGCGTTCTGCTACGATGCCGCCGGGTTTGAATGAGGCTGTGTACGACTCCATAAAAATCACCTCAGGTGCTATGCATTTCAGCGCTTTAGGTTGTTGAGCAGCCGTGGCAAATTGCGCCCATGCCATGTAGGATTTACCAATCATACCCACATTTCCGTCGGAAAAGGATTGTGCGGCAATCCATTCAATCAGGTTCTTGCCATCCTCTCCGTGCCGCGGGTCCAGTGGCATCTGGGTACCAAAAGAGGCTCCGGTTCCACGCATATCGGCCGCAACCACTGCATATCCGTGCTTAAGCAGCAAACTCACGGAGGGCGAGTAACGTTCCTGATCCAAAAGCGGACGCCAACCCAATCCGGTCATCCACGCCAGGGTCCTGAACACAAATCCAACATTAGGACCGATATAAGCCCGACCGTAGGGAGTCATCTTCAACACCACCGGAAAAGCTTCTCGATGAGTACCTTCGGTGGGAATATACACATCCACAGCGAGCCGCACCGAATCGGGCATCCACACGTATTGGCTGCTGCGTTCGTAACTTTCAAAATCCGGATTGTCCGGACTGTCATAGCGCCAAAAATCCTTCCCCTGACCGTATAGAGACAGAGATACAATCCAAAACAAGGCAAGGGCAAAAAAGGGTTTCATAGCGTGAAGCAAGGGGGATTAACTATTGAACACCACGGTGCTTTGAATGTTTTGTTGTACGGAAATTTCACTCTTCGGCGGAGGCAAAACGCTCAGTGTAATCAACAAATGACGCTTCAAGCTGGTGTAATGCAGCCATGGCTTCGTCGGGGCTTGAAGCCTGTTTAAGAGCTTCCGTAAACGCGATGTGTGGATGCAGCCACGCGTGCAGGGTGTCGTGCGCAACACCTTTCATGCTGCAACTGGCAATCAGTTTGTCATTGTGTTTCTCCATGGCCCTTGCAAACATATGCACAGCAGTATCGCCATGTTTTACAAAGGACTCAAGCAAGCGGTGTCCCTCGCGGATGTGTTCATCCATGTGTTGCTCAACCAGCCATTTACCGTTGACCGGATGGTCCGGGATGTGGTTTTTTGCCGTATCGTCCTTTTCTGGCGAAGAGCACGACAGCGCCCAGGATGCTATGAGTGCAGAAAATACTATTGGTTTCAACGCATTCATCATTTACACCATTTTGCTTCTGCGAATAAGGTACTGGAGCAGCACCTTATCAAAACCTTCGTTGATATCGGCCTGCACATAGTCAATGTGGTACTGACCACAGCGTAATTTCAGCTCCTGCGTAAATGCCCGGACGGCTTCAAGGTACTTTTCGCGCACCTGGCTCGGATGCGCTTTTACCTGCTCACCGGTTTCCATGTCAATAAAAGTAATGGGGCGGTTTTCGAATTCAAAATCCAGCTCACGGGCTTTGTCCACCACATGAAAAAGAATGACTTCGTGCTTGTTGTAGCGCAAATGCTGAAGGGCCGAAAAGAGTTCTGTGGAGCGCTCCGAATTGTCGAACATATCTGAAAAAATCACCACCAACGAGCGTCTTGGAATGCGTTCGCTCACTTCGTGCAGTGCGTCCACAGCTCCTGTTTTGCGATCTTTTTGGTAAGCGTCGGGCTGAATGAGTTTTTCCAGCTCGCCAAACACAAAGCGGTGGTGGGCGGCGTTGCCCTTTGCGGGAATGTGGCTCAGTATGGCCTCTTCAAATACCGACAAACCCACAGCATCGCGCTGCTGGCGCAACAAACTGGAAAGTGCCGCGGCGGCGTAAACGGCAAATTTCACTTTGTTCATGGGTCCGTCCTGGTCGGGCGAAACTTCAGGAAAATACATGCTCGAAGACACATCCAGCAAAACCTGACAGCGGAGGTTGGTTTCCTCCTCGTAGCGTTTTACAAAGAGCTTTTCGGTGCGCGCATAGAGTTTCCAGTCAATGTGGCGGGTAGATTCGCCCGTGTTGTATAGCCGGTGCTCGGCAAACTCAACAGAAAAACCGTGAAACGGACTCTTGTGAAGGCCGGTAATAAAACCTTCTACCACCTGATTGGCAAGAAGCTCCAACGGACTCAGTTCCTGGTATTTGTTTCTGTCAATGTAAATAGCCATACTCGGATGTTGAAGCCTGCCGCGTTTCACAAAAAAGGGGGGCACGCCCCCCTCTTTCATTTGCCAGATGCACTTTAAAGATGGTTATTGATTTTTTCTGCGAGAACGTTTTTAGGAACAGCCCCTACTGATTTGTCAACGATTTCGCCATTCTTGAAAAACAAGATGGTAGGGATGTTTCGGATTCCATATTTGGAGGAAATACCGGGATTGTGATCAACGTTTACTTTTCCTACGATGGCTTTACCGTCGTAATCGTTGGCGAGCTCTTCCACAATGGGACCTACCATTCGGCAGGGGCCACACCATTCTGCCCAGAAATCAACCAAAACCGGTTTATCTGAGGCGATAATTTCTTCAAAATTTGCTTCTGTGAGTTCTAAAGCCATGGCTTGTATTTTAGATTAGAATTGATGTAAAGGTACTCTGTTTTGGCCTGAATCAAAAACTTTACCGCTGCGAAAAATCGCGACACTTTGTCATTCTAAGCGTCAATTCAGGCGAAAAGTGACGCCCTCCATATCCTGCAATTCCTGAATCAGACGGTCGGTTAGTTCTACGCTCGTATTTTTGGATGGCAGGGTAATTTGTGCTTTGGCCTGGAGGTCGGTTACTTCCACTTTTACGCGGCATCCGCCTTTGGAGCTCTTCAACAAATCTGTCAACTCATTAACCCTCTTTTCGTTGAGCGTTTCCAACTGGAAAGATATGGTGATGGAATTGGCCATTTTTTCACGCACTTCGGTCAGCAATTCCACGGAGTGAATTTTCATCTCCAAATCATTCGGAACCTTGCTCCATTTCTTCTCCACCACTCTTCCACGCACAAACACGAACATATTTTTGTCAATGCGATGGCGGTTTTTCATGTAGTCATCGCCAAAGAGGAAAAACTTCTGCGAAGCGTAAAAGTCCTCAATCTCAAAACTGCCAAACGGTTTTCCACTCTTGGTGCTTCGGTGTTCTGCGGACGTTATTAAACCGGCAAAGGTAAGTTCGAGGTTCTTGTAGCGCTCAAGGTCGTTGAGTTGCTCCAGGTTCACTTTGCAGAACGTATCAATCTCCAACTGAAAGTCATTGAGCGGGTGTGCAGAAATGTACATTCCCACTACCTCTTTCTCCCGACTCAGCATTTCGAGGTTCACCCAAGGCTCGGTTTCGGGCGGTTCGGGGGCCTTCACCTCTACCGAAACCGTATCGCCAAACAAATCCGGCGGGGCATCTACGCTGGTCCTCATAGCCTGCCCAAACTTGATGCACTCTTCCAGGTAGCTCACGCCGTCGCCACTGGTACCAAAGTACTGTGAACGATAGAGGCCAAACTCATCAAATGCTCCGGCAAGCGCCAAACTCTCCAGACATTTCTTGTTGGCCGAACGCAAATCAATACGGCTTATGAAGTCGGTAAAATCCTGAAAGCGACCTCCTTCTTTGCGCGCTTTCACAATGGTATCTACCGCCGAGCTACCCACGCCTTTTACCGCGGCCATTCCGAAGCGCACCGCGCCCTGCTCGTTTACCGAAAAACGCAACTTGCTCTCGTTTACGCTCGGGCCCAGTACCGGAACTCCCATGCGGCGGCACTCCTCCATAAAGAAGCTCACCGACTTAATATCGTTCATGTTGTTGCTCAACACCGCTGCCATGTACTCGGCGGGAAAATGGGCCTTGAGGTAGGCCGTGTGAAAAGCCACCAGTGCGTAACAGGTTGAATGCGATTTATTGAAAGCGTAGGAGGCAAAAGCTTCCCAGTCTTTCCAGATTTTTTCGAGGATCGTTTGGTCGTGACCGCGCGCCACACCCTGATCAAGGAATTTGGGCTTGAGGTCGGCCAGCAGTTTGAAATTCTTTTTACCCATGGCTTTCCGGAGGGTATCGGCTTCACCTTTGGTAAAGCCCACGAGCTTCTGCGACAAACGCATTACCTGCTCCTGGTACACCGTAATTCCGTAGGTTTCTTCAAGGTACTCCTGACATTCGGGCAGGTCGTACTTGATTTCTTCGCGGCCGTGTTTACGACTGATGAAAGATGGAATGTACTCCAGCGGACCCGGTCTGTATAGGGCGTTCATGGCGATCAGGTCAGCAAACACTGTAGGCTTCAGGTCGCGAAGGTGTTTCTGCATGCCGGCACTTTCGTACTGGAAAATGGCCACTGTTTCGCCCCGCTGAAAAAGCTCGTAGGTTTTTTCATCGTCCAGCGGTATCTCGTCGGGAATGATCTCCACCCCGTGCCGTTCCTTGATAAGCTTTACGGCGTCTTTGATGATGGTAAGCGTTTTGAGCCCCAGGAAGTCCATCTTGAGCAAACCGGCATCTTCGGCCACAGCGTTGTCGAACTGCGTGCAGTACATTTCCGCATCCTTGCTCATGGCAATGGGCACGTAGTTGGTGATATCGTCTGGTGTGATGATGACCCCACAGGCGTGAATGCCCGTGTTCCGCACCGAACCTTCAATCACGCGTGCCTGACGGATGGTTCGTCCTTCGGGAGTCTCGGTATCGGCGAGCTTTATCAACTCTTCTACCTTGCGGAAGTCATCGTCATTGCGAAGCATTTCCTTTAAGGCCTTGTTGTCCTTTCCGAAGAGTTTTGACAGTTTGGTCATATCCGGCACCAACTTGGCTACCCTGTCTGTATCGGCAAGGGGCAGTTCAAGTACGCGGCCGGCATCGCGGATGGAGGATTTGGCTGCGAGGGTTCCATAAGTAATAATCTGCGCCACCTGATTGGAGCCATATTTTTCAATCACGTAGTTGATCACCAACTGCCGACCTTCGTCATCAAAGTCAATATCAATATCAGGCATGCTCACCCTGTCGGGATTGAGAAAACGCTCAAACAGCAAATCGTAGGCTATGGGATCCACATTGGTGATACCCGTGCAATAGGCAACCGCCGAACCCGCAGCCGAACCACGACCTGGTCCTACCGACACACCCATCTCGCGCGCCGCCCGGCAAAAGTCCTGCACAATGAGGAAGTAGCCCGGATAACCGGTTTTGGCGATGGTTTCCAGCTCAAAATCAAGTCGCTCCCGGATGGCATCGGTCAATTCGCCCCAGCGCTCTTTGGCCCCTTCGTAGGTTAGGTGGCGCAAAAAGGCATTCTCGCCGCGTTTGCCGCCATCCTCATCATCTTCGGGGTGAATAAACTCCTCCGGAATTTCAAACTTGGGCAGCAACACGTCCCGCTCCAAAGGATACGACTCGCACTTCTCTACGATTTCGTGGGTGCAGGCAATGGCCTCCGGAAGGTCGGCAAAGAGCTTCTTCATGGCCTCCGCCGGCTTCAGGTAAAACTCGTCATTCGGAAACCCAAAACGGAACTCCCGACCACGCTTGCCCATGTATTTTTTGGGTTTAGACTGGTTTTCGGCGTCTTTAATACACAAAAGCACATCGTGCGAATCGGCGTCCTCTTTGTGGGTGTAATAGGTGTTGTTGGCAGCCACGTACTTCACCTGGTGTTTTTCGCAAAATTCAAGCAGCGTGGTGTTCACCACTTGTTCTTCTTCCAGTCCGTGGCGGTTCAGTTCGGCGTAAAAGTCCTCGCCAAATTGCTCTTTCCACCACACGAAGGCTTCTTCGGCCTGGGCCTTACCTTCGTTAAGTATTTTGTACGGCACCTCGCCCCACAGTCCGCCGGTGAGGGCAATCAGGTCGTTTTTGTAGGTCATGAGCAACTCGCGATCAATTCGGGGCACGTAGTAAAAGCCCTCCGTAAAGGCATAGGAACTAAGCTTGGCCAGATTGTGATAGCCCTTTTTATTTTTGGCCAGCAGTACCACGGGAAAGCCATCGTCTTTCACCGATTTATCGAGGCGATTTCGGCAAATATTGATTTCGCAGCCGAGAATGGGCTTGATGCCCGCAGCCAATGCCTTTCGTACAAACTGAAAGGCGGCCATCATGTTGCCGGTATCGGTAACTGCCAGCGCGGACATGTTTAGTTTTACGGCTTGATTGACCAACGCATCCACACTAGAGGTTGATTGCAAGATGGAGAACTGAGAGTGGCAATGCAAATGGGCATAGGGTGTTTCTTCCAACGTTGCGCTCACTGCTTCGGTGGGCACGTCCAGCTCCACTTCGCGCGGTTGAGATTCCTCTTCCTGCTGAAAATTGGCCGCTTCCAGTACCGGAGCCTCGTATTTCAGTGCGGATGGATCAGGAACCTCGTCCAGCGGAATGACCTGTCGTGTTACCAGCGCAAAGAAGCAGCGCGTGGTGGCTTCTACGTCGTAGGCCGCATCGTGCGCTGCTTCAAAAGGTTTTCCGAAGAGTTTTTCATGAAGTTCGGTAAGCGTGGGCCACTTGTATTTTCCGCCTTTTCCACCGGGAAGCTGGCAAAAATCCGTTGATAGATCCTTGGTATCGAGCAAGTCGGCCTTCAGCATCACCTCGTGGTTCCTTCCGGCGCGGTGAAGCTCTCCGGCCACGATGTTCACATCAAAACTTACGTTATGACCCACCAGATACTTCGCTTGCGAGAAGTCGCGCGCAAAAGCATCAAGCACCTCATCCAAAGGCTGTCCGTCGCGCTTGGCCCGTTCGGTAGATATCCCATGAATTTTCACCACGTTAAAGGGAATATCATACCCGTCGGGATAGACAATCAGGTTGTTCCGCGAGAGCAATTTTCCGGTGGCGTCGTGCAGTTGCCATGCCAGTTGCACCATGCGGGGCCAGTTGTCGGAATCGGTTACTGGGGCATTCCAATCCTTGGGAACGCCGGTGGTTTCAGTATCAAATATGAGGAACATGCCGTAACGGGTGGGGTTCAATTGTACAAAGGTTCAAAGTTAATGGCTTCGGGTTACGCTCTTTGACTCCATGATTGAGATTTATTCACAATTACAGCAAGATGCTAGCATTCAGAGTATAACACAATTTTTGGTGGACGTCCATTTTTCACCTGCTCACTTTCCACAAGGAAAGAAGTATCTTTGGATTCGTGATTTCACACCGAAACAGACTCGCACCTCGCTGCATTTTCGCCACCTCGCTTTTGCTCACTCTGGGTATAGCTGCACAGGGACAAACCAAGCGCATCGTTGAAAAGGACGTTGAGAAGCGCTCCATAGGCTACGATTTGGTGATGAACATGTTTGAGCATTGCGCCAAAGTTCAAACCCTTCGCTGCAAAGTGAACAAAACGGAGCGATATGAGGGTGAATACCTGAGCGCGCGGTCGCAAATTACCATGAACTGTGTTCCGTACAGCGTGTACCTCAAGCAGCTTGAGCCGTCTGAGGGTGTTGAAGTGTTGTTTAGAGAAGATCAAAACAACAATAAGGCACTGGTGAATCCCAATGGTTTTCCGTGGATTAACCTCAATCTCGACCCCGCCGGTTCACTCATGCGAAACAAACAGCACCACATGGTGTACGACATGGGGTTCAGCAAGTTCAATCGCGTTCTGGATCACCTGCTCCAAAAATACGATGACCGCGCCCACGAGCTTGTATCCTATCTGGGAGAAGAAACCATCAACGGTCGCAAATGCGGCGTGGTGGAAATCCTGAATCATTTCTACTCCCTCACAACTTATACCGTGGGCACCAGCGAAACCACACGCACTGTAGCAGATTCATTAAAAATTGCGGAATACCGAATCATCGAGCTCAATCCACAGGTATCTGCCTACGGTCCGCTCAAGCCGGGCACTGTTCTCACCATTCCCAACGACTACGCACCCAAAATTCGTGTTTATATTGATCGCGAGTGGTATATCCCCGTTCGTTTTGAGGTGTACGATGATGATTTTAAACTATTTGAGGCCTACGAGTACGAGGATATCGAGATCAACGTTCAACTCAAAGAGGGCGAGCTCACCAAGGGTTTCAAGGATTACGGGTTCTGACAGGAAGCCTGTTTTTGCTCACCGCCCTCCTTCCCATTCAGCATAAAACTCATTGAGAAACTGCTCCATAAACTGGTGTCGGTGCAGGGCCATTTTTTGGGCTGTAGGGGTTTGCAGGCGGTCTTTGAGCAGCAGGAGTTTTTCGTAGAAATGGTTGATGGTCGGGGCCTGGCTTTGGCGGTAGTGGGCAAAACTGGAATGGAATACGGGCGGGTGGGTGGGGTCGTAAAGAGGCCGATGCCTGCTACCGCCAAAGGCAAAGGCCCGGGCAACACCAATGGCGCCCATTGCATCCAAACGATCTGCATCGCGAACCACCTGACCCTCTAAAGGCAAGGGGATATCTTCTACGCCTGCACCTTTGTAGCTTATCCCGTCAATAATTCCGAGCACAGCTTCGGCAACAAATTCTTCGCAGCCCGCATCAGCCATTATTTGCAACAACAGCTGCCTGCCCTCCTCTGGCGTACCCTTGAAGAGCTTGTGGTCGGTAACATCGTGTAGGAGGGCAGCGAGTTCTACCACAAAAAGGTCTGCACCCTCGTGCTTGGCAATGTTAACCGAAAGCCGGCGCACGCGATCTATGTGCCACCAATCGTGACCAGTACCTTCGCCTTCAAAACGTTTTTTCACTACTTCCTCAACCCTTGCTACTACCTGTTTCAAGTCGTTCATCGGTTTTGTATTAATTTTCAGCACAAAATACTTTCAGAGCTACAAAGAAAATAAGATATTTGCGGCCCTTAATTACAAACCTGGGTTTCGTACCCACAAAATGTGAATGAATGCCTGTTAAAATCAGATTGCAAAGACACGGAAAGAAAGGACGTCCTTTTTTCCACATTGTAGTTGCTGACGCACGAGCTCCGCGAGACGGACGCTACATTGAGCGCCTCGGAAGCTACAACCCAAACACCAACCCTGCCACCATTGATATCGATGTGGATTCGGCAGCTTCGTGGTTACAAAAAGGTGCACAGCCCACTGATACTGCGCGTGCCATCCTTTCGTACCGCGGTGTTTTGTACCGCAACCACCTGAACAGAGGTGTACTGAAAGGTGCACTTAGTCAGGAGGAAGCCGACAAGAAATTCGATGCCTGGGTGAATGAAAAGGAATCGAAAATCCAGGCCAAGATTGACCGTCTTGCCAACGAAAGCGACAGCGAGCGCAAAGCCCGCCTTGCTGCCGAGGCAGAGGCCAATCAGAAACGCGCAGATGAAATCGCTGCCAAACAAGCACCTCCCGCTGAGGAAGCCCCTGAAGCAGATGCTGCCCCTGAAGCTCCCGAAGCAGTTGCCGAGGCTCCCGTAGCCGAGGAAGCTCCTGCCGCTGAAGCTGCTCCCGTAGTTGAAGAGAAAGCCGAGGAAGCTACTGCTGCGGAGGAGAAAGCTGAAGCTGCTCCCGCAGTTGAAGAGAAAGCCGAGGAAGCTACTGCTGTGGAGGAGAAAGCTGAAGCTGCTCCCGCAGTTGAAGAAAAAGCTGAGGAAGCACCTGCTGCTGAAGAAAAAGCGGAAGAGGCGCCTGCGGCTGAGGAGAAAAAAGAAGAAGCTCCTGCTGCCGAGGAAAAGAAAGAAGAGGCTCCTGCTGAAGAAGCTCCCAAAGCCGAAGCAGCTGAAGACAAGGAAGAGAAAAAAGACTAATCCCCCGCGCATCCCATGCGAAAGGAGGATTGCTTTTATATCGGACTTGTCTCCAAAACATACAGTTACCGCGGTGAGTTGATTTTTCACCTTGAGGTTAACAACCCGGCGGACTTTCAGGAATTGGAATCAGTTTTCGTGGAGCGCCACGACAAACTGATTCCTTTTTTTATTGAGCATATGCTCTTCGATCGTCCGGGAGCCTACGCCCGTGTTAAACTGGAAGGTGTGGACGACGAGCACACAGCGCGCAGCCTGATCCGTTGTGCGCTTTACCTTCCGCTTTCTATGAAGCCAGAAGATGAAGACCCCGACGAAGACCCGTCCGTTCTCATAGGCTACACTGTGTGGGATGAAGAACTAGGAGACATCGGAAAAGTCATTGACTATTACGACCACCATGTAAACCCGCTTATTGAGGTGAGCGGCAAGCGCGGAAAAGCCCTTATACCTCTGCAGGATGCCTTTATTCTGGAAATAGATACAGACAAAGAGCAACTCAAGGTTTCCATTCCTGAAGAATTGTTCGGATTGAATCCGTAGCAATGCCGTCGTCTTATTTTCAATTCAAGCAATTTCGCATTGACCAGGATCGCTGCGCCATGAAGGTAGGCACAGATGGAGTGCTCCTGGGTGCGTGGGCTACACCCATGCACCCACCCCAAAAAATTCTTGATGTCGGAACCGGAACAGGGTTGGTTTCGCTGATGATGGCACAGCGATTTAACACGTCAAAAATAACCGCAATTGAGATTGATCCGGACGCAGCGCGACAGGCCCATGAGAATGTCTGTGCATCAAAATTTGCACAGCGAATTGAGGTCATTGAGGCTGATATTATGAACTGGCTCCCGTCGGCGCCACCAGACTTTATCGTATGCAACCCACCATTTTTCAAACATCAACTAGAAGCACCCGGCCACGCAAGAACACTTGCCCGACACCAAAAACGTTTTGACCTTTCTCAATTTCTCTACCACGCAAGGATTATCATTGCACCGGTTGGATCCATGGCCATCATCCTCCCCACGGGAGCTCTTTCAGAAGCAGAATACAAGCTTTACAACTGGTATCTCGCACGCAAAATGGCCATTCGCCCCACCCCAGGAAAGATGGCTCACCGCGAGTTGCTCCTTCTTACAACATTGCATTCAGAGACCGTCACAGAGCCCGATTTGATCATTGAATCAAGCGGAAGGCACAATTACAGCGAGGAGTACAAAGCGCTTACCCGGGATTTCTATCTGCACATGTAGCTGTTCAAGGATGGCAAAAGCGAAGTGTTAAGCCATCTTGAATATTGTGTATATTGGTGCCCGATTTAATCAAACACCATCATGAATTTTCGCATTAGTCTTTTCATCGGAGCTGCGCTATTGTTCGTGCTCGCTTCCTGCAAGAAAGAAGAGCCCAACGGAGTTACCACCCCAGCCAGTAAACTGCGGGGTAAAGTAGAATTGTATGACAAATGGGGCAACATTGTGATTACCGGACGCGCCGGAACCCAGGCTTTCCTCACAGGGCAGTTTCAAAACTTTCAGACTACTACTGACAACACCGGGCGCTTTGAATTCAACGACCTGCCGGACGGAACATATACTGTTTCCGTATCTCGCGAAGGATATGCAACCGGTCAAATTGCCAATATCTTGTTTTCCAAAAACAGCCCTACCCTGGCCGTTCAGGGTGAATATCAGCTCTTACCAACCATCAACCTCGGAGTAGCCAGTACTGCAGAAGTAGATAGCACGGAGTTTATGGTGTTTTACGAGACTCAAATTATTTACATTGACACCATCAACGAACCTTGGGAAACCGATATTGACACCGTGTCTGCAAACCTATACCTGAGAAGTGTAATAGGCCCGGTTACTCCGGTACCCAACGCAAAGGCGGGGTACAGAATCTTTTTGGGCAAGACGCCCAATACAAGCCCGTCCAACTACCTCCGAACCATACACGGCGTTGTAAACATCAATCAAACCAATCCACAAGCCGGAGTGGTTGAAATCATCTGGAACCAACAGCAATGGTCTAACCTGGGATTCAATAAAGGAGATGTGGTTTACGCCAGAATTTATGGCGATGCCGTAAACCCAATTTTATTCGAATCGCCCGGCGGTCAGACCATCTTCCCAACACTCTCAGATGAGTTTGGAGCCGGGATGGATATGATTGCCAATTTCTAGTTAAGCGTGCTACACAAAGTTTGGTGGAACCTCTTTCTCAACGAAACTCATCCCCAAGCTTTCCAGTTCTTTAAGAACGGGTATGTATATCTCCGGTTGAATCGGAATCAATGCCCCCCTCAAGTTGACGTTTCCGTTCAGGATGTGTCTTGCCGCAATACCAATAGGCAGACCTACAGTTTTGGACATTGCCGTATGGGTTTGATCCTCACCCAGCACAACGAGCGATGAATTGAACTCGCGCTTTTCACCTCCATCAAGGAAACCTACCTTGTGCCACATCACAATCATGTCGCGGTCACCCTCCTCCAGGCTCATCTTCTCTTCCATTCTTTTCTGGAGAATTTGTGCGGGAGTGGCGGCTTCCAAACCAATGGGATCATTTTCAAAAAGCCCGAGCCACTGCAGTAATTCCATGGCGGGGTCATCGTGTTCCATTTTGAGGTAGGCTCTTAGTTTAAGCTCAACCGAATCGTAAGGGTTGTAAGCTAAAAATGAGTTGATAAACTGTCGATACGTCATGGATGCAACATCCTCCATAACATAACTGTCATCGGTTGCCCCAAGCTGTACCAACACATTCCAGGCGCGGCAAAAACCCGGTCTTCGCAGCGTTCCCCGATAAATGGTGGGCACCTCCTTCAGTCCATACGATTCACGGTATTTCAAAGAATCGCGGTTGGCATAACCCTCAAACCTACCGAACCCCTCAATATCAATCAGCTCTGTACGACTAAAGAGCTTGTGGTAGGGGATGTACTTAAATCTCCCTCCGTGCTTGAACTGCACGACTCCACCTTGCCCGGCCACAACCACATTTCTGGGGTTCCAGGTAAATTTATATCCCCACGGATTATTGTCACTTTCAGGAGCGATGAGACCGCCTGTAAACGACTCAAAGCACTTTATATCACCGCCCTTCTCGCGAATTTCGTTCAGAAGTTTCATAGCTGAGAGGTGGTCAATGCCGGGGTCCAGCCCTATCTCATTCAAGGCGATCAAGCCTTTTTCTCTGAATGGCGCATCCAGCGCCTCTATCTCTTTGGTGATGTATGACGGAGTGATTACGTGCTTGCCAAACTCGAGGCAATCCCTCACCACTTCAAGATGCATGGATGCCGGAAGCATAGAAATCACCACGTCGTGACTGCTGATCAGTTTCCGCCTCAGCTCTTCATTTCTTGCATCAAACAGGGCGGCAGTACCTCTATCATGTCCGGCCACCTTACGTCTGGCCAATTGCTCGTCCAAATCACACACAGTAAGCTGCCAATCCTCAGCCTGCGCATTGCCAAGCATATACTTTATCAATGTTGAAGATGAGCGCCCCGCTCCGATGATCAAAACTTTCCTCATTACACGAATTCAATTTGGGCCAAATATACAGGTTCGGGTACATCCGTCTGAGGAGAAAAAAACCACTTTTCAACGTTGCGCTTGAGCTGATTTGGCACGCGTATTGAGAACACGTCGCCAAAACATTTACTTTTACCCTCCAAAACAAACAACCATGAAAACGCTGACCTTCCTCTTTTCATTTATCGCGCTGTCCTTTAGTGCTTTGAGCCAGCAAACTACCAATCTCGTGATATTCTCAGACCAGGGAGAGCCATTCTACGCGTTCGTTAACAGCGTAAAGCAGAATGAAAATGCCATGAGCAATGTAAAAATCACCGATTTACCGAGCGAAATGGCACGGATTAGAATTGTATTTGAAGATGAGAGCCTGGGCACATTGGATCGCAACTTCATGTTGCAATTCGGGCATGAAATTACCGCCCGAATCATGCAAAACCGCAAAGGCCAATATGTACTTCGTCCTTTTGGCGAGCCTGTTCCTATTTCAGCAGCGCCGGTGGTAGCAGACCAGCCTGTGATTATCTACCACGCCGAACCGGCCACTGCGGAACCCACTCCTGCCCGTCCTACAAACATCCCTGTTGCCGACGAGGAAGTAGTTCAAACCACAGTTGTGGTTACCGAGGGTGAACGCCCCGCTCGCCCGGCCGGCCAGGGTGCCTCCATCGGAATCAATGTGGATGGAGTTGGAATTTCCATGGATGTGAACATTCACGATGAAACCGGCAGTATGAGTAGCACGACTACCACTACTACCACTACTACCACCCGTCAGCCCGCAACCCGCCCTCAACCCGTAGACCCTGTCGTGGTTGAAGAAGAGGTAGTTGAACCCCTCGTTCCGGGTTACAGCGGTCCTATAGGTTGCTCAGGTTTTTTGATGTCCGACAGCCAGTTTGAACAAGCCAAGAAAACCATCAGCAACCAGACTTTTGAAGACAACAAAATCACCGTTGCCAAGCAAATCTCTGCCAGCAACTGCCTCACAACTTCTCAGGTGAAAGAACTGCTCCCCCTCTTCACCTTTGAAGACAGCAAGTTGGATTTTGCGAAGCACGCTTACGATCGCACTCACGACATCGGGAACTACTGGATGCTGAACGACAGCTTCACTTTTTCGTCCAGCGTGGATGATTTAAACCGATTTATCCAGTCTCGCAGATAACACCACAATTTGAAAAGCCTAAGCTACATAGTAACCCTTTTTGCCATTGTTGTCCTGTTGCCGGGCTGCGGAGGTGCCCAGTCATTAGCCAAGCGCGGCGACAGGATGAATGCTGCCGGTCTTTACACCGAAGCTGCTGACTTTTACTTTCAGGCGCTTCAGCGAAACAGAAACAACGTTCGGGCCCGAATAGGCATGTCGCAAACAGGTCAAAAGGTTTTGAACGACAGGCTGGATCGTTTCAGCAGAAGCAACAAATCCGGCGACCTGCATCAAGCAGTAAGGCAATACCGTGAAGCCCAAGCCTATCAGACCCAATTACGGCGGGTTGGTGTGGAGGTAAATATCCCCGAATTTTTTACCCAGGACTACGAAAGGAGCAAAGAAATTGTGCTGGAAGAACTTTATGAAGAAGCCGAAGAGTTACTTGCTGAGCAGCGCTTTGAAGATGCTAAAGCAAAGTTTGAAGAAGTAAAGGCTCTTGACCCAAACTTCCGGGATGCACGTGACCTGGCCGACAAAGCATTTAGCAAGCCCCTTTACATTCAGGGGAAAACAGCTTTGGACAACGGCGACTATCGCAAGGCACACGGATTTTTTCGGCAAATTCTGGATCGCACTCCCAACTTCAAAGACACTCGTGAACTTCAGCGGGAAGCGCTGGAAAAAGGGCGCATCGTGGTTGCCCTTGTTCCGTTTGAGAACGTATCGAACGAAGCCAATGTAGAAAAGAGAGTGAGTGCATACCTGCTTGATGAACTCTCGCGTTTACCAGATCCCTTTTTGCGCTTTGTGGATCGCAGTGATATGGAAAGGCTTATTGAGGAACAACAGTTAAGCCTTTCAGGACTGTTTAATGAAGAAACAGCTATTCGGGTAGGTGAACTGGCAGGCGCCAAGGCCATTATAACCGGTAAAGTATTAGACTACAGGGTTCAGGAGGGTCGTTTACAGCACACTCGCAGAAATGGGTTTGAGGGATTTCAAGTGCAACGCAAAAGTGCAGAAACAGGACAGACCTACTTCGAAACCCGATACCGCCCTGTGCAATACAGCGAGTACACCGGAAGCAATTCCGTACATCTTACCTTTCAGTATAAGCTGCTTTCGCTGGAATCCGGTGAAGTGCTTTCCTCCCGAATTATTGATCGTGAATCTCGGGATGCCATTCACTTTGCCGACTTCGACGGAAATGCAGCCATGCTCTTCCCAGCCAGTGGAAATGTGCGCAACCCGGCTCCTGCTGCCAAACGCCAGTTGGATGGATTGTTGCGGGCGCGCAGAACCATGAAATCAGCCACTGAACTTTCGAATGCACTATTCAACGACATCTCCAATCAGATCAGTCGTGAAGTAGCAACACAGATGTCAAAGTGATGCGCACCACTCACGTATGGCTCGTTCTTCCAACCATTTTATTGTTGATGTTGGGAGCTGGCTGCTCAGGCAAAAAGCAAGCGGCCCAGGAGTCTGTTTCTGCCGCAGAAGCAAACCCCCGCCCCCACTGGGTGGATCGCAAACCTACTTCCTCCGTGTTCTTTCACGGCATAGGTGTTGCCACCAGACGACCCAACAGCACCGATCACATTGAAACGGCACGTAACCTGGCATTAAACGACCTTGCCTCTGAGATACAAATTAACGTATCATCCAATTCTATCCTGTACACCCTGGAGCGCGACTACAAGTTCCAATCTGAATTTACCGAAACCATTCGAACAAGCACCAACCTCAATCTGGAAGGTTATGAACTGGTTGACACCTGGGAATCCAATGGGCAGTACTGGGTGTATTATCGTCTCAACAGATCTGAATTCTATGCCCGCAAGGAAGCGGAGAAACGCGCCGTACTTAACAATGCTGCCGATTTTTACCGAAACGGAAGAACGGCTTGGCAAAATCAACAGGTAGCCTCTGCGTTCGATTTGCAGGTACGCGCTCTTTCAATCATGAAACCCTATTGGGCCGAAAGCAACGAGTATGATTTAGACGGAAGAACAGTGCTGCTTGACAATGCCATACTTCAGGAAATTCAGGACATGGCCAACCATATCAATCTGGTAGCCCAACCCGCGCGGGTGGTGCTTAACCTGAGCAATGGGTTTAGCCAACAATGTGTTATTACTGCAAGCGACAGAATCACCGGCAGCATGCTCGGTGGAGTACCTGTTCGGTACCAATACAGAGCAAGTTCAGGAATCGTAAGAGACCTACAAAACACTGCTTCAAACGGAACCCTCATTGTTCCCATTAAAAACCCAGAGTTGACCACCACGTACAATGAACTTAGGGCACAAATTGAGCTGGAGCAATTATTTGACCGGCGCGCTCTGGACCGGGATATGCTCAGGTTGGTTCGCAATCTGCAAACCCCTGACCTCAAGGTGCAAATTGAGTTGGAAAGACCTGTGTTTTTCATCGAGAGTAACGAGCAAAACCTCAACAACCGCGAACTGCTTTCAAGATTGCGCGACCATTTCAGTAATGAGGTGATTAAAAACGGGCTACCTGTTTCTCAAAACCGCAATCAGGCGGATATTCTGGTATCCATTCATGCGCGCACGCGAAAAGGCGGTGAAACCAATGGCTTTGCAGTAGCTTTTTTGGATATGTCGCTGCGCCTTACTGATTTGGCTGGCAACAAGGTGTATTACGAAGAATCCATGAAAGATATAAGAGGTGTAAGCAACACGCATGAAAGGGCGGGTTTTACTGCTTTTGACCGCGGACAGGAGAGGATAGATCGCGCCTTTATGCAGCGAGTTTTGAATACGATAATGTAAGAAATAACTATTTTGGCACAGTTTGTGAAAAACCCTTGACAAATCATAAAAAACGGAAATCATGAAAGCTCTAATCAACCCCCGTGTATTTACCATGAGTCTTCTGGCTCTGGGGCTGGCCATCGGCTCAACCAGCTGCGGAAAGAAAAAGAAAGCCGCACAACCAGGACCTGCCCCTACAGGAGAAGTTCGTATCACTCAGTACTGTGCCGGACCGGATTACTTTAGCGACAGCAAGTTCTTCCGCGCCAATAACCTCGGTGAAAGCATGGATCAGGCAACGGCCAAGCGACGTGCCTATACCAACGCAAGAGCAGATCTCGCGTCAGCTATTAACACCACCGTGAAACGTGTAATTGATGATTACGTGCTGACCCGCGAGTTCAACAACCGAGAGGAAATTGAAGAGCGATACGAAGCCCTTACCCGAGAGGTAGTTGACCAGCAGCTCAATGGAATCCGCACCATTTGCGAAGAAGTGGTTCGGGTAACTGAAAACGGTAACTTCAAGTACTACGTAGCCATCGAGCTGAGTGGAGAAGAGTTGGCCAACGCCATCAACCAGGGCATCAGCCGCGACGAGCGTCTGCGCATTGACTACGACTACGAGCGTTTCAAAGAAACCTTCGACAAGGAGATGGAGCGCATGGCCAGAGAGCGAAACTAACGACTCCAAGCATACTGAAAACCGCCCCAATCAAGGGGCGGTTTTTTTATATCCCTCATCTTGACTTCGTACATTAGCCGCATGAATAAAAAGATGTTTATCGCAGCCTGTTTAATGATGGCCATTGCAGTGATTCTGGGTGCTATCGGCGCCCACTCGCTCAAAGAAAGACTGAGCGCAGAAATGCTTCAATCATTCGAAACAGGTGTGCGATATCAAATCTATCATTCGCTGGCCCTGCTTCTTCTGGCCTTTCACACAAAGCACTTTAGCAAAAAACTGTTTCGCACGGCCACAACTTTTTTCTTCGGAGGCATTCTGTTCTTCTCGGGTTCCATTTATGCACTCGCGGCTGCATCACTGGCAGGCGTTGAGCTTGCTCCCCATATTTGGTGGGTAACCCCGCTCGGAGGACTCTATCTTATCGCGGCATGGTTGTTCCTCGCACTCTCCGCCGTGCGCAACGGCAACGGCATCCCCAGCGCACAGGAATAGGAATGGTCACGTTTCTGCCGTCATTGGTGATAACGCGTTGGTAAATCATGGGGGCGTTCACTGGGCTGCTTCTAGCTAAAAGCCTACCTTTGTCGTTCGTTTATTTAATCATTGACTAAAACAGATCAATATGACCGTATTCGGACGTAAACCGGACAATGCTGACCTGAGCTACCTCGGTTTAGAGAACACAGCAAACGTTTTTTGGAACCTGACTCCCGCTGAACTGGTAGAGGAAACCATTGTGAATGGAATGGGTATCCTTACCCACACAGGTGCTCTCGCCATCAATACCGGTGAGTTTACTGGACGATCACCCAAAGACCGGTTCCTCGTAAGCGACGAACTTACTGAAGACAATGTATGGTGGGGCGATATCAACAAAAGATTTGATGCGGCTCACTTCGACAAACTACTCAATCGCCTTCAGGCTTATCTCTGCAACCGGGACGTGTACGTTAAAGACGCTTCTATTTGCGCTGACCCCAAGTATCGTTTGAATGTTCGCGTTGTTTCTGAATACCCTTGGTCGAATCTCTTTGTCGACAACATGTTCATTAGGCTGAACAATGAGGAGATCAAAGGTTTTTCTCCAGACTGGAACGTAGTATGTGCTCCCGGTTTTCACGCTGATCCTGCCATTGACCATACCCGCCAGCACAACTTCGCCATTGTGAATTTCGCCAAACAAATGATCATCATCGGCGGAACCGGCTACACCGGCGAAATCAAAAAGGGAATTTTCTCGGTGCTGAATTTCGTTCTACCATACAAGCACAATGTATTGCCCATGCACTGTTCAGCCAACGTAGGTGAGGACGGAGATACTGCCATTTTCTTTGGTCTGTCAGGCACAGGTAAAACTACACTCTCATCCGATCCCAACCGCCGTCTGATTGGCGACGACGAGCACGGATGGGCCAACGGAAGCGTGTTTAACTTTGAAGGTGGTTGCTACGCCAAATGCATTGACCTGTCTGAAGACAAAGAGCCTCAAATTTTCAACGCCATTAAGTTCGGTGCCCTTCTTGAAAACATAGGCTTTGACGAAAACGATCCGTCAAAACCCGATTACACCGATTCTACAATCACCGAAAACACCCGCGTGAGCTATCCTCTACACCATATTGACAACATTATGGTGCCCTCGGTGGGTAGCGATGCCAAAAACATTTTCTTCCTTACCTGTGATGCATATGGCGTATTGCCTCCCATCTCTAAACTTTCGCGGGGGCAAGCTATGTACCACTTCATGTCGGGTTACACCGCCAAAGTTGCAGGTACCGAAGCCGGTATTACCGACCCGGTAACCGCCTTCTCGGCCTGTTTTGGTGCTCCGTTTATGCCGCTGCACCCTTCTAAATACGCTGAAATGCTCGGAAAGAAAATGGACGAAAACGACGTGCGCGTGTGGTTGATCAACACGGGCTGGTCGGGCGGAGCATACGGTGTGGGCGAGCGTATCAAGTTGCGTTATACCCGCGCCATGATTACGGCTGCCCTTCGCGGTGAACTTGACAACGTTGAGTATAAAGAGCACGAGGTGTTTGGCCTTCACATGCCACTCACCTGTCCCGAGGTACCCGATGAAATGCTCGACCCCAAATCAACATGGAGCGACGCTGCGGCTTACGATGCACAAGCGCTTAAACTGGCAGAGAAATTCATCGAAAACTTTCGCAAGTTTGAGGAGCACACCAACGGTGAAATAAAATCTTCAGGACCGCGCATCAAGCAAAACGCCTGACCCCTGCTTTTAAGCACTTTTGCAAAAAACGCCTCCGAAATCGGAAGGCGTTTTTTTATGACCGAATCCAAAAAACAAAAGAGCGCCCCGTTGGACGCTCTTCTGCTAAAACCTGCAAGGAAATTTGAAACCATCACAACTTTTCGATTTGCTTCTTTAAAGTTGTACCCCTAAAACGCAGCCTAAAAACTTGGTTGCCTTTTTTTGTGGCTTTTTTTTTCACTTTATCGTCAAATAATGCTTTTCATCGGGAATTTCAACCCTCTCGTCGGCATGAAGAAACAATCATTGGGGCGGCTTTTCAGCTTCTAAAACCCATGAAACGGCACAAAACTATTCTTCGCAATTGGTGAATCTGTAGCCCACTCCGCGGACACTCTGAAAAAACCGAGGTTCGCGTGGGTCGGGCTCAAAGTATTTTCTGAATGCCACCACAAAGTTATCAATGGTGCGCAGCGATGGAGTGGCGTCGTCGCCCCAAATAGTATCGAGAATCTCCTCGCGGGAAACCACCTCACCCTCACGCTGAACAAGCAGGCGCAAAAGCATACATTCTTTGTGTGTGAGTGTGCGACGGCCCATGTTTCCGGTTTGTGCCTCGTAAGACACAAAATCCACATGATTACCGCCAAAACTGTAGGTTTTCAAACCTGACTCTACCGGAATAACAGCCGTTCGCTCCAGCAGCCGCTCAACCCGCAACAGTAATTCCTCCAGGTTAAAAGGTTTGGTGAGATAGTCATCACCGCCAATTTTCAAGCCCTTTACACGATCTGTACCGGCACTTTTGGCCGTAAGAAACAATACCGGAATCCGATTACCCTCTTTGCGAATCGTTTCACAAACCGTGAAACCATCCAACCCCGGGAGCATGACGTCCATCACAACCAAATCATAGAGGTTGTTGCGGAGTTTCTCCAGCGCATCGATACCCGATTCAGAGCAATGCACATCGTACCCTTCCAACTCCAGGTTTAACCGAATGGCCTCCATCAAATTTTCCTCGTCTTCAACCAGCAGAATGCGCATATCCATGAACTTTGCCCCCAAAATTAACGCTATCTTTACAACCCCTTTCAAAGCTTGTTCATGGACCTTCTGGAAAAAGCCAATCAATTCAATAAGAACACTCTCATGGAAACGCTCGGAATTGAGTACACCGCCATTGGTGACGATTTTATCCGAGCTAAAATGCCCGTTGACCACCGCACCCATCAACCCATGGGTTTGCTTCATGGAGGCGCTACGGCAGCCCTGGCCGAATCCATGGGAAGCCTCGGCTCGTACCTGATGATTGACCAGGATAATCAGGCGGTAGTGGGTATTGAAATCAATGCCAACCACCTCCGCAGCGCCAGAAAAGGATACGTTTTTGCCGAGGGGAAACTCATCCACAAAGGAAAAACGCTGCATGTTTGGGATATCAAAGTTTGGGACGAGCGCGAAAAACAAATCGCCATTTGCCGCCTTACCAATATGATTATCCCCAGGCCCTGATGGGAGCAGAACTTTCAGACGCACTTGCTCTTTTGCGCTTGCCGGGTAGAGAAACCGAAGCCTTTTCGGGTTCAGCGTCTCAAAACCCTGGATTTCCGGCAATTTCAAGCGACGGATTTCTCTATATGCCCTTTGGTGAAGATAGCGAACAAGCTTTTTTTCTGGAGCCAGACCCAGATGTGGAAAATGTACGTAGTCAGATTGCACATTTCACCAAAAACCTCCACGCAGATGCCATACCTGATACCGACCCCGTTGATTATCAAATTCAGGCACAAACCATACTCGGTGATTTGCGCCATGGAGGAATGAAAAAAGTGATTCTCTCAAGGGTGAAGCAAACCCCTGTTCCGGATGGTTTTAACCCCTTGAGCTTGTTCGACAGACTTTGCCAGGTGTATCCCAACGCTACTATTCACCTCTTGATACAAAAAGGGCAATTTGCGTGGCTGGGCGCAACACCGGAATTGCTGCTCGATTTTGAAAACAGAGAACTCAAAACGGTATCCCTGGCAGGTACCAGGGCTTTGCTCCCCGACGGCACTCCGTCTGCCGATTGGAGCAACAAAGAGCTGGAAGAGCAACAATTGGTTACTGAATTCATTCGCGATGTTCTCGAACAAACTCCTCATCTCAACCTTCAGAAAATAGAAGCCGCACATTCGGTTCGGGCGGGAAATGTGATTCACCTTTGCAGCCGCTTTTTTGCCCAATCCGAAAAAGGTTTTAGTTGGACAAGTTTGCTGAAGCGACTTCACCCTACCCCTGCTATCGCTGGCTTACCGCGGGATGCAGCGCTCAAGCTGATTGAACAAACCGAATCACACCCGCGTTCATACTATGGCGGCTTTTTAGGGAAAGCGGGGCCCGACTCAGCCAGACTATATCTCAATCTGCGCTGTCTCCGTTTTACAAACACCGCAATTGAATATTACGCCGGGGGTGGCTACACAGCCGCGTCGGATGCCGAAGATGAATGGAATGAAACTGAACATAAAATCCGTACTCTTTTGTCGGTAGTTGAAAATTTGCGCAACTTCGAAAAGACTTAAATCCCTGACTTTGGAATTTTCTGACATACCCGGCGTATTTGATTTGGTGCAGATGGCTGTCAACCATGGTGTTCGTCATGCGGTCATCTCGCCTGGGTCACGCAACGCGCCCCTGTCAATCACGCTGCACCGCCATCCGGAAATGGAAACCTACGTGATACCCGACGAGCGGGCGGCAGCTTTCTTCGCGCTGGGCATGGCACGCCAGTTGAAGGCACCGGTTATGATCTGCTGCACCTCGGGATCAGCCGCGCTTAATTACGCACCTGCCATAGCCGAAGCATTTTACCAACGTGTGCCCTTGTTTGTAGTTACCGCCGACAGGCCAGCGGAATGGATTGATCAGGGCGATGGCCAGACCATCCGCCAAAAAAATGTGTACCGGAATTTTATCCGCGGTAGTTTTGAATTGATTCAGGATGCTGAAAATGAGGCTGACCGAGCTCAAAACCGCTGTACCATCGAATCTGCCCTGAACGCTTGCAGCCATCCTGTTCCCGGCCCTGTTCACATCAATGTGCCCTTGAGCGAACCACTTTACAACACCCGCGAATACAACAGTCAGGAATTTCCTCACTCCTCGCCTGCCGGCCCAACAACTGCAAATACCGACTGGCTGGGTTTCCCTGAGGCCATTGCAAAAAGCCACCGAATCATGATTCTCTGCGGGATGTCAGACCCCAATGAAGAACTCAACGACGCAATCAACAAACTGTCTCATCTCCCTCAGGTAGTGGTGCTCACCGAAACAACTTCCAACCTGCACGGCAACTTGCTTTTTGGCACCATCGACCGTCTTGCTTTCAGCATTGAAGATGACGATTTAGCCGCATTTCAACCGGATGTGTTGTTAACTGTGGGGCACCAAATCATCTCCAAAAAAATCAAGGCATTGCTTCGTGCAGCCAAACCGCGGGAGCATTGGCATATTGATCCGGACATTCAGCACCCCAATACATTTCAGGCGCTGACACACAGTTTGCGCACTTCGCCTTCGGAAGCCATGCAACTCCTCGCACAGAAGTTGATGCCGGTTGATTCATCTTACAGCCGTTGGTTTCGTTCATTAAACAAGATTACCGGCGAAGCCCATCGAGAGTATATGCGTTCGTGCCCGTTTTCCGACATGTTGGCAACTGAGACCTTGCTTCAGGTTATTCCTGAGCACATTCATTTTTACCAGGGCAACAGTGCTACGGTGCGCTATGTGCAGCTTTTTACCGAAGGCCGGCCGGCTTTTTCGAGCAGCAACCGCGGTACCAGCGGAATTGACGGATGCACCAGCACTGCATTGGGTTCTGCCTACATCAGCGAAAAGCCCACCCTGCTCCTCACCGGTGATATGGCGTTTTTATATGACAGCAATGCCTTTTGGCATTCGCACATTCCCGAGCATTTCAAGGTGATGGTGCTGAACAACGGCGGGGGCGGAATTTTCCGGATTATTGACGGTGCCAAAGACGAAACCGAGCTTGAGCGCTACTTCGAAGCCCATCACACACACCGCGCTGAACAACTGGCTGCGCGCTACAGCCTGCGCTACGTAGCCGTGCACAACTACAAAGATCTTCAAAAAACACTCCCGGCGTGGATCGATAATGATTCAGGTCCTTCAATACTAGAGGTTTTTACACCGCGCCACGACAATGACCGGGTTCTTAAACAGTACTTCCGAAAGTTGAAGGCGGCATGGCTGGAAACCAAAACAGTGAAGCATGGCTAGTATCGCTAACTGGGTTCAGGCTTTTCGTTTAAGGACGCTCCCCCTGGCTTTTTCGAGTATTCTAACGGGCTCATTTCTGGCTGCTGCTTTCGCAGACTTCAAATGGTCTGTGCTGGTGCTTGCTTTGCTTACCACTTTGTTTCTGCAGGTGTTGTCTAATCTCGCCAACGATTACGGCGACGGTGTAAAAGGCACTGACAATGCTGACCGAATCGGCCCCCAACGAGCCATTCAAAGCGGTGCCATATCACCTGCCGCCATGAAAAAAGGCATCATCATTACGGCTGTACTTGCGCTGATCTCAGGTATTGGATTGCTTTATTTTGGCACCCGCGGGCTGGATGCCAGGGTTTTTGGCATTTTCCTGGTGTTGGGTCTGGCGGCAATTGCGGCAGCCATCGCTTACACTGTAGGCAATAGAGCATACGGCTATCTTGGATTGGGCGACTTGTTTGTGCTCCTGTTCTTTGGATTAACCGGTGTGGGAGGAACCTACTTTTTACACGCACATGAATGGTCGCCGGGAGTGTTTCTTCCTGCACTTGCTATAGGCTTTCTATCAATGGCCGTACTGAACCTCAACAACATGCGCGACCGAGAACCCGATGCACGGGTAGGCAAAAACACACTGGCTGTGCGGCTTGGCGACTACTGGTCGAGAGCCTACCACATGCTGCTGTTGCTCGCTGCCGTGTGTTGTGCAGTGTGCTTCACCCTGCTCAACGGAGGTTCCATCTGGCAATTTATCTACCTCATTATTCTGCCGCCACTTATCAGCAATGTGCGCATCGTAGCAACCTTCACCGATCCGGCTTCACTCGACCCCGAACTCAAAAAAGTGGCGCTCACCACCTTTCTCTTCTCCTTAACTTTTGGCCTGGGCCTATTCATCTAATGATGCTGCGAGCTGCTTACATCCCCTACACCCTGAAATTCCGGACTCCGGGCGGAACATCGCGGGGAGTACTCACGGAGAAAAAATCGTGGTTTATCAGGGTATGGGATGAGCGCAACCCAGAGGTTTACGGTCTGGGTGAGTGTGGCCTATTGGCAGGTTTGAGTTTTGACGACCAGCCGGAATACGAGCAGCAACTTCGCAAAGTGTGTCGAAACATTCAACGATATCAGGAAACACTTCACGGTGAACTGGCTGCCTGGCCTTCCATTCGGTTTGGTTTGGAAATGGCCTTGCGGGATTTGCAAACGGGCGGTGAGCGATTTTGGTTCAACACACCATTTACACGTGGAGAAGAACCCATCATCATCAACGGGCTCGTTTGGATGGGGCGCGCAGATGAAATGGCGCAGCGGATCAGCCAAAAAATTGAGGAAGGCTTCCGGTGCATCAAGATGAAGATTGGCGCCATTGATTTTGACCAGGAGCTCCTGCTCCTCTCAGAGATTCGCTCACACTTTTCAGCGCGCGAAATGGAAATTCGGGTAGATGCAAACGGAGCATTTGATTCCGGTGAAGCACATGAAAAAATCAACCAACTTGCTGAATTCGAACTACACAGCATAGAGCAACCCATACAGGCCGGTCAGTGGAAAGAAATGTCAAGGCTTTGTGCCGATACCCCACTACCCATTGCACTTGACGAAGAGCTGATTGGAGTTTGGGAGAAAGACCGTCAACTCGAAATGCTCCAGACCATTCAACCTCAATACATCATCCTGAAGCCGAGTCTTGTGGGTGGCTTCAGAGCCAGTGAGCGCTGGATTCACCTGGCCGAAGGAGTGGACGCCGGATGGTGGGTCACCTCAGCACTCGAGTCAAACGTCGGGCTTGCGGCTATAGCGCAATGGACATCCACCCTGGGCTCACTTATGCCACAAGGACTTGGCACGGGGCAGCTCTACACCAACAACTTTCCTGCTCCGTTGCAAATCCGCGAGGGCAAACTGCACCATACCACACAGGCATGGCAACTTCAGGCACTTTTTGATGCGCGATGGAACAACTGATTATCAACGGAAAGAAACTTACCCCGGCCAATGTACACAGTGCATTATCCGACGCACCTCCGCACCTGTCAGCCATCCGCAGCTTTCTGGAAGAATGGTGGAATGATGAAAACTACATTGTGGTAAAAACCTCAGGCAGCACGGGTATGCCAAAGGAAATAGAGCTTTCCAAAAAGCTGGTTAAGGCCAGTGCCGATCAAACCTGTGATTTTTTTGACTTAAACCGAAACACAACAGGATTGCTCTGCTTACCGGTGCATTACATCGCCGGAAAACTGATGCTCGTAAGGGCCATTCGCTCAGGCATGCCCTTAATTGCCGTAGAACCCACGATGACTGCCATTTGCCATTTGGAAGCAAATGCCCACTTTGCGGCTTTGATACCTTCGCAGGTGGTGGAGGCCCTTTCGGATGCAGTTGGCACGGCCAAACTAAGCTCAATCCCTATGGTGCTGATTGGTGGCGGTCCTATTGATCGTGAAACCGAAGCCCGACTAGCCGAACTTCCCAATGCGTGCTATCACAGCTACGGCATGACTGAAACGGCCACCCATGTTGCCCTGCGGCGCATAGGTATGGATGCGCGTTACCATGCCCTTCCGGGTGTTCGGTTTGAAAAAGATATAGACGGTGCGTTGATCATCCACGCATCATACCTGGCCGCGCCGGTACACACAACCGATCTGGCTGAAATTCACAACGAACAAAGCTTTACATGGCTTGGGAGGACCGACCATGCGGTAATTTCAGGCGGCGTCAAACTGATACCCGAATTGATCGAAAAGAAAATCGGCCACCTTTTGGAGTCGCGCTTTTACCTCCGCGGAGAAACAGACCACCTGCTTGGCCAAAAGCTGGTGCTGATGTTGGAAGGCAGCCCATGGAGCGAAGACCGCATTCATGATTTGCAAAGCCAACTCCATAAACTGCTCAATAAATTTGAACGCCCCAAAGAGATACGCTTTGAATCGCGATTCGAAGAAACTACATCAGGGAAAATCAGGAGGCTCTCAGGGTAAACCTACTTGCCAAAGCGCTCAAAAACAGCTTTGCTGAGTGCTTCACGATGATCGGGGTGGGCAATGTTAACCATGGCTTTGGCGCGCTGCGTGAGGTTTTTTCCGAAGAGATGGGCCACACCGTACTCGGTAACAACGTAATGAACGTGTGATCTGGTGGTTACCACGCCGGCTCCTGGTTTCAGGGTAGCCACAATTTTCGACTCACCGTTTTTGGTGGTGGAGGTCATGGCGATAATAGGTTTACCGCCTTCGGAGAGCGACGCACCTCGAAGAAAGTCCATTTGCCCGCCAACACCGGAATACTGGTAAGTACCGATTGAGTCAGCCACCACCTGGCCCGTGATGTCGATCTCCAATGCTGAATTCAACGATACAGCACGGGGGTTTTGGCGAATCACGTACGAATCGTTCACGTAGGCGATATCGAGAAAGGCCACATTCGGGTTGTCGTCCACAAAGTCGTAAAGTTTGCGGGAGCCCAGCACAAAGCCTGTCACCAGGCGGCCCGGATGCTTGGCTTTGAATCGGTTGGTGATTACACCTTTTTCCACAAGACTGAGCACGCCATCCGAAAACATCTCCGTGTGAATACCGAGATCCTTGTGACCGTCGAGACAGGCCAGTACAGCATCCGGAATGTTTCCAATGCCCATTTGCAGACAAGATTTGTCTTCTATCAGCTCCGCGCAGTGGCGCCCGATTTTGAGCGAAACATCCGAAATCTTGTGCTGATAGCTTACCTCTGGCAGCGGGTCATTGACCTCAACCCACGCATCGATGGCACTCACAGGTACCAAACCGTCGCCGTGGGTGCGCGGCATGTTGGGGTTAACCTGCGCCACAACCGTTTTAGCGCATTGCATGGCCGCGAGTGCTACATCTACGGAGGTTCCCAGTGAGCAAAACCCGTGTTTATCTGGCGGGGAAACGTGAATCAACGCAACATCAATGGGCAGAAAGTTACGCCGGAAAAGCAGCGGAATCTCGCTCAGAAATACCGGTATGTAATCTCCGTGTGGCGCATTGACCAGCTTACGCGTATTGGCCGACACGAAAAGCGAGTTCATAAAAAACGATTCCGCAAATCGCGGATGGTCAAAAAGTTTATCACCAAAAGTGCTGATGCCCATCAACTCCACATTTCTGAGTGTACCGGCGCGCTGCATCAGCGCAGTAACCAAGGTGATGGGTGTAGCGGCGCTTCCCTGTATAAATACCCGATGGCCACTTTGGATCAGCTCTACAGCTTGCTCGGGGGTTTGAAATTTTTTAGGCATGGATTACTCAACGATTTTTGTCAAATTTAGGCATCCCTATTTACGAAACCCGGAAATACCTCACTCGATGTTACTCCTCACCCAACTCAGCTTTTTCATTACCCTTTGGGCCGCAGGAATTCCCTTTTTGGTTGCAGGCTTGGTGCTGCTGAGGAGGCCTCCCAAAGAAATCAATTACTGGTATGGCTACAGAACCGCTCGCTCCATGAAAACACAAAAAAACTGGGAAATTGCTCAAAGATACTCGGCCAGACAGATGGTATTTTCAGGAATCGTGATGATGGTGTTAGGGATGTTGAATTTGGGTGTGGCCATTTCTGAAACTACGGGTGTAATACTGGGGCTTTGTGTTTTAATTGCTTGTAGCTATTGGGTGTTTCGTAAGACAGAGCGAGCAATTGTTAATCACACTAAATCAGACATGAACATCAAGCAATAGCTTGTGCATTACGCTGCATTAAAACCCTCGCCCTGAAAGCTGCCTGATTTCTGCGTAGCGAGTTATTTGCTGCGCTTTTACTTCGAGCAATACGTTTTGGCCGGTGATCAATGAAGTTTCGCGAGCGTTTACAAGAAAAAGACTGCTTTCGCCCATGCTGAACAATTCACGCTCTCCTTCGAGCAAAGCCTGAAGGTAATTCACGTTTTGGTCAAAAAACTGCACCTGATCATTGAGGTTGCTTAATTCAACCAAACCGGCATTCACTCTGGCTTCAAGCTCAGCGCGGGTTTCGAGAAAGTCAAGATCCACGCGCTCCATATCTACACGGGCCATCCCTACTCTTCCCCGAGCATCGCGCACAAACAGCGGAAATCTTAGGGAAGCTCCCACGGTATAATTCTCCCGAAAAGTGAGCCTATCCTGAAAGAAATCTGTTTGGGGGTTTTCAAGTACGTTTTGCGACAAGAAATTGTACTTGAGTTGAATGGTAGGACGCAGGTACTCGGCTGCCAGGCGGCGGGTAATGTTGATATGATCGCGTTGTGCCCGAATCATGCGCAACCGCGGATGCTCCAACTGAACCTGAAATTCATCCGGAGTCCATTCAGGCATCATTTTTTGGCTCCAATCAGGCCGCACCTCCGGCGACAGGAAGGCCATATTTCCATCTTCGGTCCAAAGGTAAATATTGGCAATTTGCACCGCACGAGCCCATTGTGTTTGGGCTTCGCGGAGGGCAAAATAGCGGTTGAGTACCTGGGTGTAGGCTTCAACAGTGTCGATAGCCGGAAACTCACCCCACTTAAAACTTTGTCGTACAAACTCATAACGGTCATTGGCCAGTTTTACCGCTTCCTCGGCTACTTTTAACTTCTGATCTGTGAGCCACCAGTTAAAATACGCACGGGTGGCTTCGCCATACAGTTGGTTCAGCAAGTCATCTCTCTGGGCATCGCTTTGTTCCTGTGCTATTTGTGCCTGTCTGAATGCGGCACGGCGGTTATCCATCAACAATCCCGCGCCAAGATCTACAGAGAGACCTGCATGGAGCAGTCCTCCGGCTGGCATGTTAGCTTCGGGATTCAGGAACTGCCCGTCTGTAGATTCATATCCGCCATGAAATTTCACTCCCATCCAGGTAGGAATCTCCACTCCTGCCTGGCGGTATTGGTAGTAAAACTTATCGTCGAACTGTTTCGCACCAAAATCACCATAGATAAGAGGGTCAAAACCTCCCCTTGCAGAACGCAACTGCATATCTGCCCGCTCAACCACCAGTCCGGCGCTAATGGCCACAGGGTGATTCATCATTACAATTTGCAGATAATCGCTGTAAGGCAAAACACGGCCCGATGCTGTATCGTTGGCCGTTTGCTGCGTTTGGCCGGAAATGGATTGGGCCAACAGCAAGAGCAATATCAGGCAGATGTTTTTCACTTTGTAGAGCTCCCGGTATTTAGAGATACTTCTCTTGCCTCGTCCAGTTGACGGTAGTAATCGGGCGGGAAACCATTGAGCTGTCGCCAAATCTCATACCACAGCGGAACATCTTTCAACAGCAGAATGCCGTCGGCACCGGAGCCCACGCGCAACTCAAAAGGCCACTGGTAATCATCGGGGTCGGGCACCACCAGTACGCGGTACTTTCCGTTGGGTGAAATGAAGTTGTCTATGGCAAGAATTTTTCCTCCAAATGTTCCGTTACTCAGACGCGGCCACCCGGAGAAAACGATGGCAGGCCAACCGTCAAAAATCACACGCACCTTGTTTCCGGGTCGCAACAGGGGAAAATCAACGGGCGTTACGTACATTTCGGTGGCAAGGTCATAGCGCTCAGGCATGATGCTGACTATACGGGTACCAGCGGCAATGTTCTCACCCAAACCAACCGAAATAGCCTGTGTAACATAGCCGCTTTGGGGAGCGGTTACAAAATAATTATCCCGACGAACCATGATGTTGGATAGCTGGTTCTCCATTTTTGCAATATCGCCTTGTGCACCGAAGAATGAAGAGAGGGCAGCGTTCCGGTCAGAGCGTGCTTTGCTCAGTTTTTCATCAAACTCATTCTGCACCGCCTCCAATTCAATTCGTGCATTCTCCAACTCATTCTGGCTGCTTTCATAGCGGTTCTCAAGACTTACAAGTTTTGCCCTGGTTTCTTGTAGCGTGATTCGGCGCGTTTCGAGGTCTGTTAATGATTTGAGGCCTTTTTCAAACAGCTCTTCCATACGCTCCAGTCGTTGCTGCGCAATGGCGTAATCAATTTTTCCGGCTTCAACGTCCATACTGTCTGCTTCTACCTGAAGCTCACTTTGCACGAAACGGTTTTGGGCCTGGTCCAGTTTGTTTCTAAGGCTTTTAGTAAGGGCCTCGATCTGGGCTTCGAGTGCCTCGGATTTTTCAAGATAATTCACGGCAGCGCCTTCTTTCGCACTAATCTGGCGCTGCGTACGGTCAATAATTTCCGGATCGAAAAAGGCATCCATTACTTCATCAATTCGAACAATGGTATCGCCCGCCATTACAAAGTCTCCTTCACGCACATACCATTTTGCAATTCGGCCCGGAATCCGGTTTTGCACGGAGTGTGGACGCTGGTCGGGGTAAAGCGTAGTAAGCTTACCGGCAACGCGCACGTTTTGCGTCCAGGGAACGAATGAAAATGCAATCATGCAAAGCAGGCTGATGGTGAGTATGCGAATTCGGCGAACAGGTTTACCGTCGTCCGACACCTTTTTTAAGCTCGCATACTCGTCCCAGTATTCCTTGCGCTCTACGCGGTTATCCGAGAGATTCAGCATACGGCGATTGTTTAAACTGTTCGTAATTCCCTTCAAATGCCACATTACCCCGAACCATAAAGATCACCTTATCTGCTCGCTTCATAAACTCATCATCTGAGGTAGCAGCAAGCACCGTGCAGGGATGCGAGAATACGTGATCATATAATTTTTTGCGTTCTTCCTTCTTGAGAAAATCCACTTCCAGATCGAGCAGCAACATACGTGGATTGCCCATGATTGAACGCGCAAGAATGATTTTTTTGGCCACTGTACCGGGAAGTTTAATGCCTCCTGGAAAAAGCTCGGTATCCAAACCATTGGGCAACAGCGTTACCCTGTCGTCGAGTCCAAGGTGCGAAATGGCTTCTAGAATCTGGTCGTCCGAAATGTCAGGGTCGCCCATGGTAAGGTTTTCACGAAGACTACCCTTGAAAATATGTTCCTGCCAAATATTATCTCCCACCTCACATCGCAATCTGTCGAGCCTCAATGTACTTAATGATAGACCATTATACGAAATAAGGCCTTCATAATCTTCATAAAAACCCATCAGTAGTTGCATCAGGGTGCTTTTACCGCTTCCCACAGTACCGAGGAGCACTACCTTCTGCCCAGACCCAACCCGCAATGATAAATGGTTAATCACAAGATCGCGTGTGGATGGATAGCGAAACCTGAGGTTTTCAATCACTATGCTCAATCCAAACTGATCGGCCGGAAAAACGGGGTATGTATTGTTTTCCTCCTCAAGCGGTAAATCGGTGAGTGCACCGAGCTTCTCAATAGATGTAAGGGTGTCATACACTGTTTCCAGCCCAACGATTATTTTTTCGATAGAATTCATTATCAGAATGATAATAATCTCTGCCGCAACAAACTGTCCAATACTTATTTCATTCTGAATTAGAAGCAGACTACCTATGATCAACAGCGCCACCACCACAATCACCTTAAAGGCTACCATAGCCTTGTATTGCAAAATCAGAATATTGAAGTGCCGCACCCTAAAATCAAGATAGCCCATCACCAGTTTGTCTACTCTAATCAAAGGCAGCCTGGTGTTTCCGGCAAGCTTAAATGTACCCATGGTACGGGCAAGTTCTTCCAGCCAATGCGCTACCTGGTATTTATGGGTGGATTCATTGAGTGAGGTTTCTACACCCTGCGGACCTGTAAACTTGAAAATCAAATAAATCAACACTACAACCCCGAAAGAGAAAAACACAAAAACAGGGTGATAAATGGAAATCAGAATCAAACCGAAAATAATCTGCAATGCAGCCGTTGGATAGTCAACCAGCAATTTGGATAACCCCTTTTGCAGCGTTACGGTGTCAAAAAACTGGTTCACCATTTCAGGCGCGTATCGGTTTTGAATGGCTCCCAGCTTTATTCGTGGAATGCGCACCGCAAGCTCAAAAGAGGATTTTGTAAAAATGCGCTGCTGAAGGCGCTCGGTCATTTTCATTTGGGCAATCTGTATGATTCCCGAAAGAATCAAACCAACCATAACGATGATGATGAGTATAACCCACGAGGAGCTTACCCTGCCACCCATGATATAGTTAATGATGGCCTGAATACCCAGGGGCAATGTCAGAATAATGATACCATTAAGCATGGCATAGAACAAAATCAGGTAGATGATGCGGCTCTCCGTGATGAGCAAACGCTGCATCCGGATGAGAGCCCGCCTGGCCTTGTTTACCTGCTCCATGGCTTGATAGTGTTAAAAATCATATCAGTATAAAACTCAAACATGTTTCCCGGGTGAGCTTTCGCATCACTCAGAGAGGGTAAATGTGCATGAAAAAACCGTTGATCAAGATGAGATTGCAACAAAGTAGATGACAGTGTTCTTGGATAGGGATACCCGGGTGCAACCTCACTGATCATTTCGCTGATTCGGCCGGCAACCTGCTTCAATCCAACAAAGAAACCTTCCTTGTTCTCGTCATCAACCTGCTTTGTAAGATAGGCCTTTGGAGATTCAGCAACCACCACCCGCATGAGGAGATCTTCGTCAAAAACCTGGTTGATACTGATGCGAGAGGGAGCTGTGATAATGTTAATCGCACGCTTAAGGCGCTCTGCAGCATCGTTGATATTTACTGTGCCAAAAGCAAGTTGATACTCCAGCCACCCCCAATACCAGGACATGTAGTACAGTAATAGCTTGTGCTTATTCTCAAAGTACCTGTATACAGCGCTTTCGGTAGTACCTATGCGCGCAGCAAGCTTTCTGAATGTGAATTGCTCAAGGCCCAATTCATCAATCATTAGAAGAGAGGTTGTAAGAATCTGCTCACCCAACTCGGAGCTCAGCGGATCCTTTACATATACTTTGGGGTGTACGGCAATCCTGACGTGGCTTAATTGATTTGGCATATGGTTAATGCGCAGTTTGCGATTATTACTCGCAAAAGTAGAACATGTTTCGCGTTCCTCGAGTGTTTATCACATTTTAACATTTGAACAATCCCCGAATTTCCGCTTCTTATCCGACCGTGGTTTTTAAATTTGTCAGTGTCGTGAAAAACAAACCTCTTAATCGCCATACCGCACTTCAACCTCTCAGCCGCGATCATCATCGGGGTCTTCTGCTGTGCTGGAAAATCAGAAAAGGTTTGCAGCATGGTGTTTCACCGGAGCGGATTAAGGCCTACGCTGATTGGTTTTGGGAACATCATCTTCATCCTCATTTCAACGACGAGGAAACACTGGTATTCTCATTACTGCCGTCCTCTCACCCAATGATTCAGCAGGCCTTGAACGAACACCTGCACCTGAGGGAACTGTTCGGCCTAACAACTGCCAACGCGTCCGTGCTGAACCACATAGCCGATGATCTGGAGCAGCACATTCGTTTTGAGGAACGCGTGCTTTTCCAGGAAATTCAACGTGTAAGTTCCGAAGAAGAATTGGCAAGCCTTGAATTGCATGAAGATGAAAACGCCTCTTGCCCGGCCTGGAAAGATGAATTTTGGAAATAGTGCGCGGTGCTATTCCTTTCGGGATGCCACGTAAAGCCGCCATTTTTCGAGCAGCTCCGTCATATCGGCCGGCAATTCAGAGTGAAACTCCATCCATTTTCCGGTTGCAGGGTGGGTGAGCCCGAGTGTGCGCGCGTGCAATGCCTGGCGTGGCAGAATCTGAAAACAGTTTTGAATAAACTGCTTGTACTTGGTAAAAGTGGTTCCCTTCAGAATTTTATCTCCACCGTATTCCATATCGCCAAACAGGGGGTGCCCGATGTGCTTGAAATGCACGCGAATCTGGTGCGTACGGCCTGTTTCCAGCCGACATTCAACAAGTGAAACATACCCAAAGCGCTCCAGGGTTTTGTAGTGGGTTATGGCGTGCCTCCCGTAGTCGCCATCGGGAAACACATCCATGACTTTTCGGTTTTTGAGGCTCCGGCCAATGTGACCTTCGATGGTTCCTTCGTCGGGCAGATCACCCCATACCAATGCGTTATAGGTTCGTGCCGTGGTGCGGTTGTAAAACTGACCCGCTAAATGGGTTTGTGCATGTTCGGTTTTGGCAACGACCATTAACCCGGTGGTTAGTTTGTCGAGGCGGTGAACCAAGCCGGGTCGCGGACCGTGTTCACTGTTTCCACCGGGAAGATTGTCGAAATGGTAAATCAGGGCATTCACAAGGGTGCCTGTGTAGTTGCCATACCCGGGGTGCACCACCATTCCAGCTTCCTTGTTTACTACCACCAGCTGATCGTCTTCATACACGATTTCAATGGGGATGTTCTCCGGGATGAGTTCCAGCACCCGCACGGGATAGGGAAGCACGATGGAGATCTCATCGCCCGGCTTTACCTTGTAATTGGGTTTTACCGCACGCCCTCCCACCTGGATGTTGCCATTATGCGCAGCTACCTGAATCTTATTTCTGGACGTATTCGGAATACGATCCATCAGAAACTTGTCTATTCGCAGCGGTTCCTGACCTTTGTCGGCAAGGTAGCGATAATGTTCAAAGAGCTCCTGTTCGCCCTGAATATCCTCTTCTTCGTCCAGGTACTCGCTCACCTTTTCACGAATTTAAAGCTGCGCTGAACCCCTCCATCCTGTTCTGCAAGGCGCAGTACATACATGCCGGCAGGCAGGCGATTCGTATCAATGGCTGTTTGCCCTGTAATTGAGGAGCGCTGCACCAATTGTCCGGTGAGGTTGTACACCTCGGCAATGGCGGGTTTCAGGTAGCTTCCCGGGTCAACAAAAAGTACGTCAGAGGCGGGGTTGGGGAAAATTCGAGCATCTTCCCAAGGGGTAAGTTCATCACTCAACGGCCCGATGTTGGAGCTTTGAAACACCGGACGCACCATCAAAGTACCCGGTGCGCTACTGGGTAACCACATTCCGTTTGGGTTGGAATAGTAGTAGAGATTTCCCTGGTTGTACGAGCTATTGTAATCCAGCCCGATTTTCAAGCCCTCGTCAATCGTTTGCACCGTTCCTGCAAAGAACGGGCCTTCTGGCAAGAACACCGGCTCAAGAAACCTGAAAAGACGCCATCCATACACCGTATCGGGCTCAAAGGTGACACCTTCCCACAAACCTTGTACAATTTCTTCACCGGGAGCACCGCTACCTGAGGCTTCCCATACAGTAGGGAAAAATGAGAAAAGACCTGGCTGTTCGTTAATGGCTTCAAACCAAATCATAAGGCCAATCAAGCTATCTGGCATGGTGTTGACGTAGCGCATGGCAGTTCGGCTTCCTACAAGGGTAACTTCATACGCACGTTCAGGAGAGCCATCATCGTAGGCATAGTGGCTGTAAAAGACCTGCTGCATCTTTGTGCGGTTGTTCGTTTGGATAAAATCAGGCGATACACTGAAGGTGAGTTCCACGTCAAAAATGGCGTACACATCATCTACCCCGGCATCATACACATAGTCCATGGGTGAACTGTTCACAGGCTCTGTAAGGGTCAGGAAGCTTTGCGGCCCGATGGGTGGCTCGTCAAGACTTATGTTCTCGGCCTGCAAATTGCCCTCGTGAAAAACGCGAATGGTTCTATTCTCTACCGTTCTGTTACCGGTCGCCGCACCTCCCGGAGGCTCATTATTACTGAATATCAACGACTCTACAGAACTAGCCATAAAAGATGCGGGATTCTGCACATAGTGCTTCCATGGCATGCTGGAGTATTCCTGAAGTAAGGTTCGGATGGGATATACAAATGCTACGTCATCAATCACCTCACCTTGCTCCCTGTTTCTATCGAGATGCACGTAATCTACATGCCAGTGATCGAGCGCTCCGAGCGGTGTAGCGTAATTGATAAAGCGAAACTGAAAACCGTCCATCAGGTACTTTTCCTGGGTGATGGGGAGGTAAACTTTCTCAAATGTGTCCATGTCCTCACCTCTGTTAGACCATACCCAAAACCACTGGTCGAAAAGCGGAGAGTAGAACTCCAGAAAAAGTGAGTCTTGGGGTTCAGGGCGCTCACCAAAACCCGCACCCTGAAAAAAGAAGCTCAACCAGATATCATCATCTGCGTCATAATCGAGATTAATGGGTGCAGATGTGAGCGTATCGCACGGCACACCCGCATTACCGGCATCCCAATCATAGGGATAACCATATTCGTCGGCTCCGTCGAAAGTAACCACCCCGATAGTGGGCGGGTTGATGGCAAAAGTGTTGTTTCGATAGGTCTTTAAATCGAGCCAATGAATGGGCTGACCATCTTCATTGCCTGGAAATTTGTCCGTTGAGAAATCGTCAATAAACGGGAGTTCCAAAGACTGGCGGGCTCCCATATCGTTACTGCGCCGAAGCCGCTCAGCGCGCTTTACCATTTCAGCTTCCTGCACACGGTTGTAGGTGAGATTTGAAATTACCTCTTGTTGCGCAACAACAGTGCTGGCAATCAACAAGAAAAATATCAGAGCCAGATTTTTCATTCCTCAATCAGTGTTGTATCCATGATGGAAAAAAGCGTGTCAGGTTGCATGAGGTGCACTGCAGCAGTGTCGAGGGTGAGGTATAAATCGACTGTAGAGCCCATGGGAACCACCCTTTTGGTTTTCTTGCTGAACGCGGGAGATTGCCTGTAAACCAAAGCCTGCAGGGTGTCCTCACCTGTGGTACAATCAATACAATCGAGTACCCCGCCCAGCAGCAGCGTATTGGCAAACATCAAATCACGCGCTTCGGAAAAGGCCATTCCCCTCAAATCAGGCAATAACACCCTACCTTCCTTTCCTCCTCCCAGCACCAACGTTATTTTCTCACCCTTGGTGAGCTTGGTTCCCGGCTTAAGTTTTCTGCCTTTGTAGCGTTGCTCCAACACGCAATCCAAACAAATATCGGGTCTGTAAATCAATGAGTCGGTCCCCAACCCCATGGCTTCCATAATGGCAAGGGCCTGTCTTTTTGAAAGCCCTTCCATATCTCTTACCGTAACCACCGGGGGCTGTGTGGCATTGACCGTAAGAAATACCTTGCGGTTCTCCTTTACCGATGAGCGAGGCAGCGGGTTTTGGTTTACCACCGATCCCGGCGCATGCGCATCACTGTAGAGTGAATCAATGATTACGTAGCGTAGTTTGTGCTTCTCAAACAAGTAATCGAGTGAGTCCAGTGATACATGGGTAAAATCAGGCACCTCTATGTGCGCTCCGTGACGTGTATAGCTCTTGAGATAATGCATGGTTCCCAGCACGATTCCGCCAATCACAAAAGCTGCAATCAACACATTGATCCACAGAGCCCTGCTAAAGAGAAAAAAGAAAAGGTTTTTCATTCAGTACGTGCGCGATGTAGGCGAGCAAATATACTACTTTGGGCTTTGGACAACTCGAATCGTGTTCTCCCTTACAACAAGGATATTCAACATTTATTGTGGAATACTTTGGCTGCAAAACAAGCATGCAGCAAAGGGCGGTTGTACATTTGAGCAAAGCAGAAACAATGACAGCCCCTAAGCGTATTGCAGTAGTTTGCGGTGGTTATACCGGCGAAAAGGCTATTTCGATGAAAAGTGCCGAGATGGTGATGAACAATATTGACCGGCAAAAATTTGACCCTGTATTGGTTCGGATTGAACGCGACGGCTGGTGGGCTCAAGTAAACAAACTGGATATTCCGGTTGACAAAAATGACTTTTCAGTACGCATTCACGATGATGCCTTTCGGTTTGACGCAGCCCTCATTGCTATTCACGGCACGCCGGGTGAAGACGGAAAACTGCAAGGTTATTTTGATATGATTGGTATGCCTTACCAAACGGGTGGTGTGCTAAACATGGCGCTTACTTTTGATAAGTTCCGCACGGTTTCGGCACTCCGCGAGGGGGGATTTCAGGTAGCACAATCTGTGGTGCTCAAAAACACCGACGCATTTAAGCCCGACGAAATCCTGACAACCATCGGCTTACCGTGCTTTGTAAAACCCACCAACGCGGGTTCGAGCCTGGGAATATCGCGGGTTGACGAAGCAGAACAGCTTCCGGCAGCCATCGAAAAAGCCTTTGCCGAAAACCCCCATATTATGGTTGAAGCAATGGTGAGCGGAACTGAAATCACCTGTGGAGTGATGCGCATCAACGGCAAAACTACGGCTCTGCAAATCACAGAGATTGTATCGTACAATTCCTTTTTCGATTACGAAGCCAAGTACCGCGAAGACCGTCGCGAAGAAATCACCCCGGCCCGAATCGCTGAGCAAGACTTTGAAAATTGCCTGCGCACCTCCGAAGCGATATTCGATTTTCTGGACTGCCGGGGCGCTGCGCGGGTGGATTATATCTTGAACGAAAACGGGCTTTTTTGTATCGAAATCAACACCGTGCCGGGTATGTCCGAAGTGAGCATTTTACCCCAGCAATGTGAAGCATGTGGAATGAGTAAAACGGAGCTGATAACCCAAATGCTCGAAGGCTAAACCGGAGGTCTATGCTTTGCGCAAATCAAAAAACACCACCGGTTTTCTGCTCATTTCCGGAAATTTACGGCGCTTGATTTCGGCGGCATCGCAAAACACAATATCGGGTGCAACGCGTAACCTGGCCCTGAACCGGTCTTTAATCACTTTGATGAACTTGTCGTCATTGCGCGATGACGCCAAACATACCCGAATGGCATCGGTGCCGAGGTCGTTGGTGTAAACCTCCACAAGGTAGTCGTCCACTCCGTCAATGTGATGCAGCACGTCATACAGTGCGGGCGGGTAAAGAGTGGTTCCTTTGAATTTTATCATTTGCTGTTTGCGCCCCACCACCGGACTCAATCGCATGGTGGTTCTTCCACAGGCGCATGGATCGCGGTGTGCTATACAGAGGTCACCGGTTTTGTAACGCAACAGCGGCGTTCCTTCCACTCCGAGGGTTGTAATCACCACCTCGCCCACTTCGCCATCGCCAACGGGCAAATGATGATCATCCAGCAGCTCAACCACTATAAGTTCAGGCAATTGATGCCCACCCACACCGTGCTCGCATTCGGTAAAAGCGGTTGACATTTCGGTAGAGGCATAGGTTGTATGTAAATCAATGGGCCAGTGATCCGCTATCCGTTTTCCCAATGTATTTAGCGAAAAATCTGCGTTGCGGAGCGGTTCGCCGATGCAAATCGCCTTCTTCACCGAACTGTTTTGAAAGTCGATATTATGTTCTCTTGCGTAGTCAATCATCTTCACCAAAAAAGAGGGAACCGCCACCAGCACAGTGGGCCTGAGTCGCATAATAGAATCCCACTGCAATTCGGGCATACCAGAACCTACGCGCACCACACCGGCACCCAGCTCGCGGGCGCCCAGAAAATAGGCCATACCTGCCATAAAGCGGCGGTCAATGGTGGTCATAAGCTGAAAAACATCATCGCTGGTGAATCCTGCCACGGCAAAAGATCGAGCCTCATTGTAGGCCAGCCGCTGCAAATCATTCTCTGTGAGTGCCACCACCACAGGGTCGCCAAGTGTGCCACTGGTGGTTACATAGTCAATGATTTCTTTGCGGGGCACACAGAAAAAATCTTCGTTGTGCAAATGCAGATCCTCCTTGGTGGTTACCGGAAGTTGCTGCAAATCTGCCACCGTCCGAATTTCTTCAGCGCGGATGTTCATCTCTGCAAAGAGCGTTCGGTAATAAGGAGAGTACTCAGCCATATAGGCTACTTGTTCGCGCAGCTTCTCATCCTGCATGTGCGCAATGAACTCCGGTGCAGCAAAGTCAATGTTTTCCGTTGCGGAGTCTTTTTTCATGGTTGGGCTTGATCGAGCAAATCGTTTAAATCTCTTTTCACCGAAGCGTAAGGAAGTGGTTTTCGCAGCGCTTTTTCCAAATAAGGTCTGGCTTTAGCGGGCTGGCCGCGCTGCAACCAATACTCGCCCACCAGCGCATAGCCCAGGTAATAATCCGGATTGAGGGCGATGTAATCATCCAAAGACAGCTCGTCTTCAAAAGCCTCGCGGTTTCGCAACACCCGCTGCATGGAGGAAGTCCAGCCTCTGAAACGCTCAAAATCCATCATGGCCGGTGTTTGCACCCATGGGTGCGGAGCGATGCGCAAGCTATCCACAGACATTGCCTTGCCGGGCTGCGGGGCATTTTCGCCAAAAATAGCGTTCAAATCATAAGCGGTAAAGGCGCCCATTTGCCAGGGTGAGGAAGACACCCACGCCATACCGGATGAGGGCTTGAAGATAACACCGTGGTGCGCAATAAGCTGATTGATGGCCATGGGGTTCCCAAGCCCGAGCGACTCTCCTCCCACTCCGCCTTTGTGGCGAAGAAGGTCTGCTATGTGTTCAGGGTGTAGCGACGCGGTATCGAGCAAGCTGTGCATCAGTTTATAGCGATAGGGCGAGTCGGAGGTTTCTTTCCAGGTTTGGTTGAGTTCGGTTTCGCTCAGGGCCTCGCTCTGAAAGTGATTGGAACAAACCAACGGAAATGTTTCGGGGCGAAAGAGATGCGCTTCATGGGGTGTTTTCTCGATAATGGCAGCAGCGTCGTCGCGAGCAGAGGCAATCAGCAGCGATTCTGACACAAAGGTTTGCCGCTTTCGGGCAATGGCAAGGGCCTCATCAATGGTGGAAGCGTATTGCAAAATTTCGCGCGCCAGAATAGAAATGGGTGTGGCCGACGACGTGGGAACCTCCGAGGGGGCCGCGTTGAGGGTGATGGTTAAGCCGGCCTGATTCATCCCCGATACCACACCAATCATTCCCGGCCATGTTACCGAAAGAAAGGCATAGCCGCTGTCGGGTTTTACGAGCGCCACAATTTTATTCTCGGCGAAGCCATCGCCCACATAAAAATCAAAATTGCGCCCCACCACCAGTTCGCTGTCTTCATCTTCGGTGGCAAATGAGGTACACCCCACAAGAGCAAGGTTTTGTAGCGCGTGACCAATATCGTGAGCCGCGTGGTAGTTCATGGCGCGGTCGTACTTCTGGCTTACAAAATCAAAAGTATCGGGCATGTGCATGGCCACTCCGAAAATTTCCTGCTGGTACTCGTTGATGACATGCTTATTCATGTTTCTGTTGAAGAAGCCCACGAGGTACTTCAGAAAGCGAAGGTAGCTTTCATTGGGAACCAGTTCACGGATCTGGTCAATGAAATGCTTCTCCTGCACATAGAGCAGATCTTCGGCGAGTTTGCCGTGCACCACTCCCCTGCGAAAGGCGTTGCCTTCGAGGTACATCTCCCAATTTCCGTCGTTGTTAAGCACCAGAAACGATTCTCCTAGTCTGCGATCGGTGTGGCTGAGGTGTTCCGCTTTGAGCAACATCAAATCTTTATCCTGCACATCGGGTGGTTGCAGCTTAGACACGCTCTTGAGGTACACTAAGAACCCCGCTGCCAGTCCCAAAAAAACCAGCATCACCACTGCAGAAATCTGTAAGAAGCGTCTCATTTCAACTTTGCACAAAGATAACTTCGCAAAGCAATTGCAGGCCGCCACAGTGTTGTACCTTCGCAAAAACACCTTTGTTGATGAAAGCGAGTACGGCGCAGTTTACAAAAACAATCACCATCTTTGGCCTCTTTGCCACGCTTATGGCCCAATGTACAACGGAAGAAACCACGCGCGAATTCAACCTGCAAGGTCATCGTGGATGCCGCGGTTTGATGCCTGAAAACACCATTCCTGCTTTTATCAAAGCTGTTGAAATTGGTGTGACCACGCTGGAATTGGATTTGGCCGTTTCGGCAGAAAATGAATTGATTGTATCGCACGAGCCATATTTCAACTCAGATATTTGCCTGGATCCCGAGGGAAGGGAATTTGGCGATAATCAGGCGCTGGAGTACAACATTTACAAGATGACCTACGAGGAAATTGCCGCGTTTGATTGTGGCTCAAAACCTCATCCGCGCTTTCCGCACCAGGAGAATTTTCGGGTTTCCAAACCGCGTTTGGCCGATGTAATCGATCAGGTACATGACCATTGCAGGATGCACAACATATCGCTTCCGGAGTGGAACATGGAGATAAAATCGCGGCCCCACACCGACGATTCGTACCACCCGCGACCCGAAGTTTTTGTTGAATTGCTGCACAATCTACTGAAGGAGAAAAACATCACCGAACAAAGTACTGTGCAGAGTTTTGATATTCGGGTATTGCAAGCTTACCGCCAACTCGCTCCTGAAGTGCGGCTTGCGTTGCTGATTGACAACAACCTTGGTGGCCCCAAAAACATTGAGAAGTTGGGTTTTGTGCCGGAGATTTACAGTCCGTATTACGTGATGGTTACTCCCGATTTGGTAAAGTGGTGCCACAGTAAAGGAATGTTGATATACCCCTGGACGGTGAACGAAAAGCCCGCCATGCAGCAGATGTTGGATTACGGTGTGGATGGCTTGATTACGGATTACCCTGACCGTTTTCACGAATTGACCAAAGCTCAATAGTCGTCCAGAAAACGCTCTCTCACTTCCGGATCGGGCATGGGACAAGCGTCCAGTTTTCCGAACCAGCGATAGCGGTTGCGCGCAACCCAATCGTAGATAACATTGGCAAATGACCGGGGCAGCCAACTGAATATCTGAAAAATACGCGGCCATCCCCGCAAATGACGAACGATATTGAAAAACGCTGCTGATTTTTCGTGGCTGGTTCCCGCTTCAAATACCACCACAGAATTCAGGTTTTGCCGTTGTGCAGTAGTGAGGTGCTCTTCGGCAATTTTACCCTGCAAAGTCGCAAAGCGAAAGACCTCCTTTTTGTCGTACTTCAACACCCATTGCACCGAGCGATTGCATAAACCGCAAAGACCGTCGTAAAAGAGAATAGGATGTTCAGGAGTGTTGCTCATGTTTAGAGGGTGTCCTATCAACCAACCACTAAAGGTTGGGGTATTTATTCGTTCAGTTCCTGCTCTGCTTCGATGGCTCGCTTGATGTTGATTTTTTTGCCGTCAAGATAAGGAACCACAAATGCATCGCCAATTCGTTTCTCGCGAATGTATGCTTTGGCGCGCGAAGCATCTTCATAGCTTGTGAACATGCCCGCGTAGTAGCGGATTTTTCCGTCGCCAAGGTCCTCGCCGGTAATCGGAAAAAGACCGTGAAAAGCATCCTGACCATCCGCTTTAAAGAAATAACCGAGCTGTATTCTGTACACCAGCCCTTCGGGCAACGGCTCGTTGATACCTACGTTTCGGTCGTCATAATAGCCGTGGCGATCGGTTTCAAAGCTACCCTCCGACCCCTGACCGGTGCTCTCACCACCTGATTCTCCTGCAATTGTATCATCCTGCTCCACCCGTATTTTCTGCATTTGCTTGTTGGCTTTCAGGAAAAGGTCATCCAATCGCTCTTTCTCTGCCAGCAGGGCGGCCAACTCCTGCTCCAGTCGTGCTCGCTCGTCTGGATCGGTTGTTTGCGCAATGCGGTCTTGAAGTTCCTTGATCCGCTCGTTGAGTGCGGTGAGTTTTTCTTCCAGATCGAGCAACAACCGCGTAAATGCCTGCTCATCGGCATCCAATCGAGCCACATGAAAATCTGTTTCGAGCTGCTGATATTGAAAATCTTCCTCGTCAGGTTTCAAATCCTTTGCAAGATGCAGCGACGCCTTGAAGAAATCAATTTTGGCGTGCATAAGGTCACTCAACACAGCTTCTACATAGGCCTGCATTCGGGCCAGTTTGTTGAAAGGATAAACATGGCGCAGCACTTCGTCGGCAATGCTCAATCGCTTTACACCGGTTTTAAGCAGATATTCAACGGTGTCATTGGGCAGCATGAGGCTTAATGCGCTCTCTGCCAACTCATCGGATTTACGGATGTAGAACAACACCGTATCAACATCGGCCCTAAAGTCAGACAGGTCCGGTCGGTTTCCCGCTTGAAGTGAATACTGGTAGGCCTCCTCGGCGTAGCGCGCTGCCGATAGCGCGGCATTTTGCGATTCGGCGCTTTGGTAGTAACTGCGTTCAATATAATCTATGGGTTGGGCCAGACCCAACCGGGGCATTGTAAAAACCGCTACACAACCGATGAGAATGAGCCATTTCATGTGCAGTTACAATGATAGCTTCACCGTGCCAAAGGCAGCCGGAAGCGAGGGATTGTTTTCAACAAAAACGCGGTGACAATTTTGGGGCTCAAAACTTGGTAGTGGTAAAAATGACCTGCATATTTGAACATGCCAATCTGTTTCCCTATGCGTCGCCTCGCCCTCACAGCACTAAGCCTTTGCTTGTGTACACATTACGGCTTTTCAGAGCCACACAACCCGAATGCAGAAACAGACCTTACAAGGCACTCATTGCTTCTGCAGAAAAAACCTTCGGGCCAACCTCCTAAAATTTTTAACGGTTTCTCGCTGGGAGGCAATGTGGGCGTTAGTTGGTTTTTGGGAGATTTAGCGGCCTACAAAATAGCCCCTCCGCTCGATCAATTGAGTGGAAACACCGGTTACAACTGGAGCGTTTTTGCCCGTCGCGAAATCAAATACGGATTGGCTGCCAAGTTGCAATACGACAAAGGAACGTTGAGTGGTGGAAGAGCGGTTGGAAATGAATCTCCTCATGTGCGTTTCGAAACAGATTATCAAGCCATCAACCTCATGCTCAGCTTTGACCTGGTAGGTGCCGTTTCCAAACCCGATCACAAAGGCCGGTTTTACCTGCTGGCTGAGATTGGCGGAGGTGTTACTTTTTACCGCTCACTGAGTTTCTGGGGAGAAGGCCCTGAATTGGTTCGGGATTTTGAAGGTTACACAACCCAGGATGAACCTGCCACGCAGCGCTACCAGAACATGGAGCGGGCACCCATGGCCCGAACCATGAACATTCCTGTGGGAGTTACTGCAGGTTATATGCTCAATCACAGGCTGGATGTAAACGCCCAGGTTACACTGAACAACGTAATGACCGACCGGCTTGAGACTTGGGCGCGTGACCGCTCAGCTCGCGACAAGTACGCTTTTGCCACTGTTGGGCTGCGATACAACTTTAACCGAACCGAGGATGATTTTCCGGAGCGGAAAAGAAAGAAGAACAATAAAAAATCAGGCAAGGGCGACAAGGTTTCTCCCAACGAGCTGGATTTGGGCGACAAACTGAAACCTGTGAAAGGTTTTAAATCTCGTAAAAAACGTGAGGATGAACTCATGCGGGCTATGATGCGGATGTACGAGTTGCAATTGCAACTTTTTCAGATGCAGTATCTCACTCACTGATTTCAGAATCCAAAATAGGCCCCTGCCTGAATGGTTACGGTTTCTCTCATCAGAAAGGGATGCGCATAGTGCTCATTACCGCTGACGTTTCGGTACACCCCGCTCAGAAATAATCTTGCATCGTGTACCACCTCGTAGTCTACGCGCAACCCGATTTCCCAGGATTTCCAATCAACGAACTCCATGAATTCAAGCCCCATAACATTGGCGTTTCCAAAAACGATGTCGTACACATGAGCAGGACCTTTTTCGGCCCATACCGAATAGACCGAAGTTCTGAAACGACGAATGGGGCGGTAGCTGATTTCGGCATATAGTTCCTGTCCGTTTTCACCGAGATAGTGCCCCAGGTTGTAGCGATTGCTTTCGTAGGTGGTACTGGCAATCTGGTGGCGATAGGTCCATGGATAGGTGCGGGTATATTCTGCCGTGACATCAAGGTTGGGAAGGATGTTGCTGTACCTCGCTCCTGTTTTAATGCTCCAGATGTTGGTGTGCAGTTCTGAATCGGTGAGATTGCGGATGCTCAATTCATCTAAAAACCAGGTTGCATACCAGTGAATTTTCTTCAGACTTCGAACACTGATATCGGCAAACATCTGCGCGTTTTGCCCCACCTGGCTGCTGCCGGCGCCGCTGTAAGTATGATCTACCGCCCTGAAAAACATAAACGGGATGAAGTACAGTGGTTGTAAACCTGTTTCACTGTAAATCATGGAATTACCCACCGACACAAACAAGTTCTTTACCGGCTTGATGGTGAACATATTGATTGCAATGTTCTTGTTCATAAACACCTGCCGTTGACCATGGGGCGTGAGATAGGTTCTGGCGCTGTCAATTTCTTCGCTCACAAGCCAACCATGTATATAGTTGAATTCAAACCAGTGCACCGGGTTGAGTTTAAAATCGAGATAGACAAATGACGGTGCCCGGCCGGATAAAATGTTGGCGTGGCGGTAAGTATTTCCCCACTGCGGACGATCTTTCACCAAACCGATACTTCCCCACTTCCAACTGTAGTGAATGCCCGCCATGATCTCGCTGAAATCACTTCGCTGCCCCCCAATAAACTCACCCTGATTGTACTTGTAATTGTGGCCGGGAAGAACAGTCAGATGGTGATGCGCACTCAAAATCTCGTTTACTCCACTATCGCGCAGGCGAACGTAAGCTCCGAGATTCTTGCCGAAAGTTGCCCAGGCTTCACCGCCAATGGTGCGCTGAAATACAAGACCGTTCTCGTTGAGCCAGCCCATTCCGCCACCCAGCGGATTGACCGTTACCTTGAAGGTAGAATCACTGTGGTAAAACAGATCCCAACGTCGGTTCCAGTCTTTACCTATGTGTGTTTCCTTTCCGAAATCGCGCAGGTAGTACTCCAGCTCCTGCCTTTGCCTGCGATTGAGCTCATGCGCAAGCGAATCCTGCACACCGTGAAGCCAGTCTGAAATGCGCTCACGCGAATACGGCTTGATGGCACTGTTTACCTCGATGAGTTTAAGGTTAGCCAGCTCATCCACAAAATCGTACACCGTGGTTGATACCGGCTGATAAACCAACTGTGCCTGTGAGATGTAAGGCAGGCCAAATGCAACCAACAAAAGTGTTCGAACCAGTTTCAAGCGCTTCGTGCTTTTCTCAGCACAATATTATTAAACGCTTTGAAACCATAATTGAAATCGGTGGTGATAGGCGATTTTAAATACGCCTTGATATATCTTGCCTCAGACTCCATGATTTCCTGCAAATTATGGGGCAAATCGGCATAAAAAGGTGGAATCAATCCCGGTTTTCCCTGAAGACGAACCTGCTTGTGCTCTTCGGAGTACAGGCTGAGATAGTGGTCACTCAGCGGGCGCACGCCTACAATTTTGAGGTCACCGCGCAAAATATTCCAAATCATGGGAATCTCATCAATCCAGAATCGGCGCATAAACCTGCCCCACTTGGTGATTCGGAAATCGTTGCTGAATTTCCCACCGGCCTGCAGGTTGTTTTGCTCGTACACATACTCCTGAATGTACTGGGCGTAAGGGTGCATCGTTCTGAATTTATACACGGTAATGCGTTTCCCAAGCTTTCCAATACGGCCTATTTTGAGCAGCAACCCAGTACTTGGTTCCGGTTCGGTGAGGGGCTGACCTTTTTTACTCACCGCGAAAAAAAGAAGGTTGTCAATCACTTTTACGGCTTCAATACTGAAACCGCAATACACCAAACGGCCCAATACTTCGGCTTTGGAGAGGGCACGGTTTCTTCCGCCAGTAAGCCTGAAGTAAATACTGCGGGTCACAGATAGTTTGGGAAAAATGCGTTTCAACACAAAGTCAGCCGTGTAATAAAGCCTGTTCAGAAACGGTGGATATTTTTTATGCAAACGCGCTTTGCGGTTTTCAAGCGTTTCCATGCAGCCAATAAATCGACCACCATTATTGAGATTCGCATTCACCAATCTGAAGAAATGATTGATACCCCGAATATCATTCACCCGCGCGGTATTGACGACCACATTGGCGTTTTCAGAGCTGTCTTTCAGATCATCTCGATTTGTGGTATGCATCAGGGTCATCTTGCTTTTGCCTATAAAAGGACGGGCAAAATCAAACACATCCTGTGTTAATCCTTTACTTGCGTGGGCTGAAAACTGCATTTTCTGGCCGGGATAGATTGGTTAGGTCGAGTGACTAAAAGTACCGTCCTCCTCAAGCCTTCTGAAAAGCGGGATTAAAAGTTTTTAACAATCTAATTAACCGTTCGGAATAGCGAATCTCAAATCATTGAATGATTGCCGATATGGATAGTGAAGAAGCACATCTGTCCAAATCACAGCGAGGTTCTTTTTTTCACTGAGCATCTGCCATCTTCGGGCAGACCAACTATCCTTCAATTGCGGGTCGCGAAGCATATCCCCCACTACCTGAAGAAGGCGCTCAGGCCGGTCGGTAGGAATTCCAATTGTCAATTCATACTTGTGCTCCAATTCATCGAGATAGCTCAGTTTACCCACAAAATCATTGAAGCGAACAGAAGGTGTACCAAGTACTGCGGCTTCGGCCGCCATGGTCTGACTATCGCCAATGTACAACCCGGCAAAAGCCATGGCGTGGTGCATCACCTCCGGGGGAATAGACGTGCGGTATTGCTCAAGGCTTTCGGGAAGAGCGCGTTCGGATGTGATATATACCCGCCCATGGTTGTTGAGCATGGCAATTAACTCGTTAGCAAGGTCATCAGTAATGCCTTTCTTACCATCGTCGTGATGGGCGGTGAGGCTTGCAAAGCGCAGAATGAAGTAAGGTTCGTCTGCGCGGATGTAGGGTCTTATCAGATCCTTGTCGGGAGAAAAAAGTTCCGGATGAAGGTAGGCCAGTTCGTGGTAGCTGTCGTACAGCTGTGTTTTGTGCTCATAGCCTTGCACGCGGCACACAGCCGGCGCCAGGTTGAGCGAGCAAAACCGCACGCCGTAACGCGCAAAGAGCGGCACCTGGTCGAGGTCGTCCTCATTGATTAGCACCGATGGAATGCCCAACAAGCTGCCCAAATGCGCAATCACGATATCTGTTCCGGCCATAATATCGGGCCTGAATCTTCGGATGATTGTGAGCATTTTCCACTCGCGCTGCAATACAGACTGGATAAGCCCCAACTTGCTATCGCCGTCGCGGGCCGGCAGAAAAATGGTCTCAAAGGGACAATTCTTCATCAGTTTGAACAGCACATCTTTCTGACGGGCCACGAACAGTACTTCGGCGCCCTCATCCTGAAGCGACTTCGCCACCCATTTGAGATTGTGATAGTGCGCGGGATGCCCTACGTACAAGAGGATACGCTTATTCCGGTTGGTCTTGTGCATAGCTTGTGTGGTAAAGTGCCAGGGCGAGTGTCATCCATGCCTGCCCCCATCGCATGTAGCGGGTTTTGTCAGTAAACCACGCAAAGTAGCGGTAATAAAAGGAGCCCTTGCCGTCGTAGAGGTGTTTCAATGCCCACGCGGTCATGCGGTGGGCCCTGTCGGATTCATCTCTGCCCATGTTCCTGAGTCTGCAGGCAGTGATGATTCCCTGGGCCTGATGGTGTACATCGGCAGGAAAGCGCCGTGGCAAGCGGAAATAGCTTCGACCGTTGATGGCGAATTGCTGTTCAAAGTAAAAGTCTGCTCCGTGAGTAAGGGCATCCACCCAAGGCTTCGGACGTTCGCCGAGGTATTGCATGGTTTCGATGAGGCTGTCTAAAATAAACCCCTGGTGAAAATCGGTTTGAACGCGAACTTTTCCTGTGTCGAGGTCAACGCTGTAGTCCCACCGACCGTCGGGCTGTTGCCTTTGAACCACAAATTCTGCAATGCGCGTGGCCAGCGTTCGATGCTCCTCATCACCCGAAAGTTTGTACAAGCGTGCAAAATAACCTGCAGCGAGCATGGTTGCGTTGTAGCAGCAATCCTTTTTCACGGTGCTGTAGCTGATACAAAGGCCTGTTTCGTCTTCAAAGCGAGGCAAATCGTTCAGAATAAATAGCTCGATTCCTTTCAAAAGCTCCTCTGCCAGCGGAAAGTCGCCACAACTAGCGGCTTCGTACAATCCTTTGGCTACAAAGCCCGTGGCCACAATGGTGGGCGAGCCTGCGGGCAACACCTTCACCGGACTGGCCCAATCAAAAGGATAACCCCAACACGTGCCTGAGTAACCTGGGGTGGCATTGCTTTTCAAGGCCAATAGCAGCTCCTGAATCTGCTCGCGGTAAGTTCCCGGATTTTGTTTTTCGAGTAGGGCCAACGCTTCCAGAAACAGCCCAAGGCCTTTGGCATTCTGCACAGGCTTTATACCCATCAAACTCCGCAGGTTGATTGGATTGCGCTTCATCACCTGTATGGCCAGTACAGGTGGCCATTTGCCTTTTTTCAGCCACTTCCAGGAAGTGTTCAAGGCGTCATACGGATCATACCCCGCAAATCCCCGCACCTCCGCGTAGTTCAAAGATGCTCCTAAAACTTTAGCCAGTTCGTTCTTATTCATCGCTGCCGGAGAAGTGACAAAACTAAGATTTAGACCTGCAATTGCGCACAATGTAACTTTCAAGTTGTTAGCATCGTATAATCAGGCTCAAACATTAAAACGCAAGGAGCCATGAAAGCAAGAACAGCAGGTTGGGCACCCCAGCAAAGCCACATAAGCAGCCACAAAATTTTCCGCATAGGTATTGCCCTGTTTCTGACAGGGCTCAGCATCGCCGGCTTTTTCTCGTAAGAGATAAGCCATTCCCTGGCGCAAAAATCCCGTCCGATTGGATGGGATTTTTTCATTTCTGTTGCAGCCATTCACAATTGCTGAGTTGCAACCGTTCTTACGGGCTATATTTGCCCACAGCATAAGCAAAACCAAAACAGAACATGAAACCTTTTGGCATTGCCATACACGGTGGTGCGGGAACCATACCCCGCGATTCTTTGTCAGCAGAGCGCGAAGCCCTTTACCTCGAGGGTTTAGACAGGGCGCTGAGCGCAGGATACGAAGTATTGTTGCGTGGTGGTTCTGCGCTGGAAGCCGTTCGTGAGGCGGTGGTTGAATTGGAAAACAATCCGCTGTTCAATGCAGGACGCGGCTCGGTGTTTAACCACATCGGCTCGCACGATATGGATGCCGCCATTATGTGCGGAAGAACCCTGGAAGCCGGAGCCGTGTCGGGCATCAGCCAGATAAAAAACCCGATTGTATTGGCAGAAACCATTCTGAAACACAGCGACCACGTAATGCTGATTGGTCAGGGGGCTGAGGAATTTGCCCGTTTGCACCACCTGGAGTTTGCCGATGCCGGTTACTTCTACGACGAGTTTAGGCACCAACAGTGGAAGGAAGCGCTCGCAGCAGGGCGCACTCAGCTCGACCACAGCCTACCGGCCAACGAGAAAATGGGAACTGTGGGAGCTGTGGCCATTGACTTGCACGGAAATCTTGCCGCTGCCACCTCAACCGGAGGCATGACCAACAAAAAATTCGGGAGGGTTGGCGATAGCTCCATTATTGGCGCAGGCAACTACGCCAACAATGTGACCTGCGCGGTGTCTTGTACCGGTCACGGAGAGCCTTTTCTGCGCGCGGTAACCGCCCACGATGTTAGCTGCCTGATGGAATACAAGGGCCTATCGCTGCGTGATGCCTGCCGCGAAGTGGTGCACAAAAAATTGCCGCGCATTCATGGTGAAGGCGGTTTGATAGCCACAGATGCAGCCGGAAACATTGAACTGGTGTTTAACTCCGATGGCATGTACCGCGGCATGCAGCATTCCGACGGACGACGGGAGGTGGCTATTTACAAGGAAGATTGAGGGTTGGATGAGAACATACATTCACTCAAAACCGGTGGAATAAAGCCCCACGAAAACTTGCTATCTTTCGGCTTTCCCATTCATTCTGAAACATTGAAAACCGACCTACTACTACTCCATGGTGCGTTGGGAAGCACTGCTCAGCTTCAGGGACTCGCCACCAGACTTTCCGGTCATGTTGAAGTACACTGTATAGGATTGAGCGGACACGGCGGCGTTCCCTTTCAGGAGCGATTTGAAATTGACCAGTTTGCCGATGAGGTAATTTCTTACATGGCTGATTTTCCGGAGAGAAGGTTTCATGTCTTTGGTTACAGCATGGGGGGCTACGTTGCACTTTATCTGGAAAGGCGTGCACCCGCAACTTTCCAGTCCATTGTTACGCTGGCAACCAAGTTCGATTGGAACCCGGAAAGCGCACAAAAAGAGGCTGCAATGCTCAATCCGGATAAGATATTGGAGAAAATCCCGGCCTTTGCCGGGGAGCTTAAAGAGCGGCACGGAGAATCCGGGTGGCGCATGCTGCTTGAAAAAACAGCAACCATGATGCTCAGCATGGGTCATCAGCCGCCTTTGAGCCCTTCAGACTTTGCGGAAATCAAGATTCCTGTGGTGCTCTGCCACGGCACCTTAGACAAGATGGTATCTGAAGAGGAAACCATGGCTATAGCAAAATCACTCCCCACCGGAAATTTCGTTTCCTATCCCGACTGGCCACACCCACTCGAAAAATGTGATCCCGACAAGTTGAGCGGAGATATTATTGGCTATTTGTCTTAAAACAAGGAAAGTTTGTTTAAATCACAAAAAACCGACCCCCATCCGGGAGCCGGTTTTTCACTTGGGTGCTATTCGGGAAGCAATTACTTCACCACACTGATTTTTACGGTGTCAAAATTTTTGTTGTTGACAATGAGTTTGGCAATGTAGATACCTGCGGGCCATCCGGTAACGTAGATTTCCTGGAAACCTGCATCGCTGGCGGCAAACTCGCGTATAAGCTGACCATCAAGGTTAAAGATTTGCACCATGCCCAGCCCCTCGGCCTCTTTGGGGTAGGTGAGCACCACGCGGTCTTTGGTGGGGTTGGGCCACGCCTGGAGGTAGCGTTCGGGTTTTTCTTCGATCTTGCTTGAGACAGATGACATGGACTTCGGATCCAGGATGACCGGTTGAGGCGGAAGAGAGTCGGTAGCTCCCTGCGCGTACAGCCAGCCCCAAGCATCTCCAAGTGTCAAGGGCGCGTTATAGAAGAAGTCCCAACCAGTTGCAAGGTGAGCTTCAGTAATTGAGTCTGCGGTAGCGGTATTGATCATAAACTGCACCCAACCTTTCCTATCGGGATGAACATCGAGCGAATCGAGTAAAGTTTGAGCCATTCCAGTATTACCCGAACGCAAGTAAGCTCCAATACGATGCAGTTTGTAGTGCGGCTCAGGTCTGCTTTCAAGATAAGCATTCCACGCAGCGTGATCAATCGAATCAGGGTGGTATAAGAAATGGCGGTGAATGGCTCTTTCAGTTTGCGATTTTTCATTGCATCGCTGCGAAATTTCTGCATGAAGCAACCTTGCCAGACTCGCTCCACTGTTTTGCTGGGCATCATCAATGAATTGCATGAAAAATGGAGAAAGAATGGCGTTATCTTTTAAGAAGGTATAGACATCACCCGGCAAGCGCGAGTTGGCCACGAGTACTTGCGTTAAGTGCCAGGGGTCAAAAGATTCGGCGGCATCAATGGCTGCCATCAAAGCTTCTCTGCTCAGCGGGTAACGGGCCAGCAGCAAATCACGCAAATAGGCAGATTCTTCGTTGTGAATGTTTTGCAACAAATCAATAATATCTTCTGTTTCACCGCCATCAATGGTTACCTGGTAAAGCGCAAGTGCACTCTCAAGATTGCTGTCAGCGGTTGCCTGCTTCTCCATCAATGTTGCCAGCGGGTACTTTCCATCTCCTTGTGTAGTGAAATTACTCGGGCAGTGATTTTCAAAGTCGAGCAAAACTCCGTTGTACAAAATGTTGTGAGTAACCTCCATGTGTGCCTGCCCTTCCGGTTGAGGGTCTGTTACATCAAAAACCGGTTGGGTGGTAGGGTCGTCTTGCAGACACCAGTATTGAAACATCAAGCCTGAACCAGAGTTAGCACCGTACGTTTCATGTACACGGACATCACGATACGGAAAACTCGCCGGGTAGTTGGGATATGAAAAGACGTTGTTGGTAAGCCATTCTACCTGCAACCCTGAACCTTGATCGTCTCTCCATTCTGTTTCCGGGGTGAGGAAAATATCTGCGCGACCTGCCTCTGAAAACTGATTGCATCGGGCTTGCAATCCCATATTTCTGATGGGGCCTCTGTTGTTATTGACAACGCTGACACCTACATTCAACTTGTTGAAAGTGTTACGGTACACTTCATTGTCAACCTCAAGGTGAGAAAATGATGCATCCTTGTTGCTGTTGTCAACGATTAAGCCCGTGTTAACAGAAACCTCATCGGCAAAGAAGTTATTCTCTTCTACGGTAAAAAGATACGTGTTGGCCAGGTATGCTCCATACCCTCCTTCAGGGTAATTGCTGTTAAGTACGGGTATGTGGAAATTGTTGAAGGTGATATTTTCGCGGCTCACACCAAACACAATCATACCGCGTTGATTGTGTTGAAACTCCATCCTGCTTGCGGTGAAGTAGTCGTTTTCTGCCCCAACAACCAATACACCGTTGTAGAGTTGGTAAAAGCACTGGTGAACATTATCAGAAATGGGCAATGCATCATGAGCTGCCTCATAAGGCTCATTTTGACCGGTAACCCGAAAAGTGGCTTGCAATGCATAAAGACCCGTTCCGCGTTGGTCAATTTCAAAATCTGCAAACTGAGATGTATTTCGCCATGAACAGTTTCTGAAAGTTACATCTTGCACACGGTGCAATTGCACATGGTAATCAGGCATGATTGCCGGATTGTTCAAAAGCCCGTCTGTAAGAAAATCACAGTTCTCGAAGTAGCACCGGTTGGGGTCAACACTGCCCTGGCTGTTGAGCCACAAGTAGTTTTGCACAAGAACATCTCGTTGGTTGTTTCTGAACCGGCTGTTGTAGGCCCTGATTACTCCTCCTGTTTCGTTGAACTGAAACAGATTGTTTTCCGTGCTTCCCTGCCTGCTTGCAGCCATTGCACCAATATAAGCGTGCTCTATCACGCTGTTGTTGGTCATGTGCAGGTAGCCTTGATTCGAAAAGGGAAACTGAGCGGCAGTAGGGTCTCCCCATACTTCAACGCCGAGCCACATTTCGCTATGACAAGGCCCCGAAGTAAATATGGTGCTGTCCAGGTTTAGCCTTCCTC